>NZ_LGDB01000177.1:0-87057 GCF_001279655.1 Streptomyces sp. WM6372
GGGTTCGGGGGCGGGGGGCCGGGCCCGGGCTCGTTCGGCGGCGGGGGCACGCGCGGCCGCATGGGCGGCGGCGGCCGTTTCTGACCCGATCTTCCCCCTCCATGAAAGGGCACCGATGAGCAAGCAGACCATCCTCGGCCGCGTCACCCAGCTCGCGAAGGCCAACATCAACGCGCTGCTGGACCAGGCGGAGGATCCGCAGAAGATGCTGGACCAGCTGATCCGCGACTACACGAACAACATCGCGGAGGCGGAGCAGGCGGTCGCCACCACGATCGGCAACCTGCGGATGCTGGAGGCGGACCACACGGAGGACGTGGAGGCGGCCGCGGAATGGGGTGGCAAGGCGCTCGCGGCGAGCCGGAAGGCGGACGAGCTGCGGGCGGCGGGTTCGACCGCCGACGCCGACAAGTTCGACAACCTCGCGAAGGTCGCCCTGGGCCGCCAGCTCCGGTCGGAGAAGGAGGCGAAGACGGCGGAGCCGACGATCGCCGCCCAGACGGAGGTCGTGGACAAGCTCAAGTCCGGGCTGGCCTCGATGAAGGACAAGCTGACGGAGCTGACGGCCAAGCGCGACGAGCTGGTGGCCCGGGCCAAGACCGCGCAGGCCCAGAACACGATGATGGACGCGGTGAAGAACATCGACGTCATGGACCCGACGAGCGACATCGCCCGCTTCGAGGACAAGGTCCGCCGGGAGGAGGCCCGGGCCTTGGGCCGGCAGGAACTGGCGGCCTCCTCCCTGGACGCCCAGTTCGAGGCCCTGGACGACCTCGACAAGTCCGCGGAGGTCGAGGCCCGCCTGGCGGCGTTGAAGTCCCGGGCCGCCTGACGCACCCGCTGCGCGGGGCTTTCCCCCCGCGCAGCGGACCCGCCGGCGGACCGCCCGCCGCCCGAAGGACCGCCCGGCGGACCGCCCGCCGCCCGCCCGCGGTCAGCCGTACATGCTCAGCAGCTGCTCCGCGGAGAGCTCCGTCACGTGCTCCGACCCGCCGCCGGGCAGCGGCAGCTCGAACCACACCGTCTTCCCCCGGTGGGTCCGCCGCGTGCCCCAGCCCGCCGACAGCATGCCGACCAGCTGGAGGCCGCGCCCGCCCTCGTCGGTGTCCCGGGCGCGGCGGCGGCGCGGCTGCACCAGGTTGCCGTCCCAGACCTCGCAGACCAGGGTGCGGTCGAGCAGCAGCCGCAGCCGGATCTCGCCCTCGCCGTACCGGAGGGCGTTCGTCACCAGCTCGCTGACCAGCAGTTCGGTGGTGTCCAGCAGCCCCTCCAGCCCCCACGCGGGCAGCTTCGCCCGCGCCAGCTCCCGCGCCCGGCCCACCGAGCGGGCCTCGCGCGGCAGCTGCCAGTCACCGACGGCGTCCATCGGCAGCCCCTGCACCCGTGCCATCAGCAACGCGATGTCGTCCTCTCCGTGCCGCGTGTCCAGCGTGTTCAGCACGTGGTCGCAGACGTCCTCCAGCGGCCGCACCGGGTCGGCGAGCGCCTCCCGCAGCCCGCGCAGCCCTTCTTCCAGCGGGTGGTCGCGCGATTCGACCAGCCCGTCCGTGTACAGGGCCAGCAGGGCGCCTTCGGGGAGGTCGATCTCCACCTCCTCGAACGGCTCCCCGCCCACCCCGAGCGGCATCCCGGGCGGCACCTCCAGCAGCAGGGCGGGCCGCGGTGGCGAGCCCGGTTCCGCCGGTTCCACCAGCACCGGCGGCATGTGGCCGGCGTTGGCGATGGTGCAGCGCCGGGTCACCGGGTCGTAGACGGCGTACACGCAGGTCGCGAGGTACACCTCCGAGCGGTCCGCGTCCCGCGAGTGCAGGGCCGCCCGGGAGGCCTGCTGGGCGCCGCCGGGGGCACCGAGCCCGCGGGCGATCTCGTCCAGCGCGGTCAGCACCTCCGCCGGCTCCAGGTCCAGCAGCGCCAGGGTCCGTACGGCGGTGCGCAGTTCGCCCATCGCGACGGCGGCCCGCAGCCCACGGCCCATCACGTCGCCGACGACCAGCGCGGTGCGGTGCCCGGGCAGCTCGATGACGTCGAACCAGTCCCCGCCGACCTCGGTGGCCGCGTTGCCGGGCAGGTACCGGCAGGCGATGTCGAGGCCGGCCGCCTCGGGGTCGCCGGGCGGCAGCAGGCTGCGCTGGAGTATCAGCGCCCGCTCGTGCTCGCGCCGGTACAGGCGGGCGTTGTCGATGCAGACGGCGGCGCGGGCGGCGAGCTCCACGGCCACCGCCCGGTCCCGTTCCCCGAAGGGCTCGCTGCCCTTCGTACGGGAGAACTGGGCGAGCCCGACCACGGTGTCGTGGGCGACCATCGGGACGACGAGCGTCGACTGGACGAGGTCGTCCGCTCCGCCGCCCTCGATCAGCCGGGGCCGCGCGGTCCGCAGGGCCAGCGCCCCCGGCGAGGCCGCCGGATAGCGGTGGACCTCCCCGACGGAGACCGCCGCGCCCGGATCCGACAGCGGGCCGTCCGATACAGCGGAGGCGAAGGCGACCCTCCGCAGCGGCGGGGAGGGCGCCCGTCCGGGACCCCGTCCGTGCGGCAGCGGGGGTACGCCGGGCCCGTGCGGCCGGGCGGGCCGGTCGTCGTCGCCGAGCAGCAGCCCCTGGTAGAGGTCGACGGCGGCGAGGTCGCAGAAGCCCGGGACGGTCACGTCCAGCAGTTCGCGGGCGGTGGTCTCCAGGTCGAGGGAATTCCCGATGCGGTGCCCGGCCTCGTTGAGCAGGGCGAGGTTGCGCCGGACCCCGGCGGCCTCGCGGGCGGCGAGGTGGCGGCGGGTGACGTCGGTGCCCAGGCCGGCGACGCCGACGGGGCGGCCGGTGCCGCCGTGGACGCGGTAGAGGTTGATGGACCAGTGGCGGTGGTCCCGGCTGCCGGGGGCGGCGCCGGTGATCCGGAGGTCGGTGACGGAGTCGCCGGTCTCCAGGACCCGCCGCAGGGCCTCGGTCATCCGGTCGGCTTCCTGGGGCGGGAGGTAGTCGTGGACGGTGCGGCCGCGGTGTTCCTCGACCGCACCGCCGAAAACGGTCGCGAAACGGCGGTTGGCGCGCTGCACGGTGAGGTCCGTGCCGAAGAGCAGGAAGCCGAAAGGAGATTGGCCGAATATGGCCTGCGAAGCGGCAAGATCGGATTCGATGCGGCGCAGCGCGCGTACGTCGACGACGACGCACAGCGCGGCCCGTTCGGCGGTCTCGGTCTGGGTGGGCATCACGTAGATCTCGGCCACGCCGTGCGCGCCGCCCCCGCCGGGAATGCGGAAGGGGACGAGGCCGGTCCATTCCTTGCCGTCGAGGATCTCGGCCATTCTGCGGTGGCCGTCGGCGCGCAGCTCCGGCGGCATGAAGGCGTCCACCGGGTCCCGGCCCACGGCCTGCGCGGCGGTCAGCCCGAACAGCTCCTCGGCGCGCAGGCTCCACTGGTCGATGAGCCCGTCGGGTCCGATGGAAAAGGACGCGACCTTTATGTAGTCATATATCGAGCCAGGCGGGCTGCTGTGCCACAGGGAGTCGTGCCATGTCTCCCCGGGCACACGGGCCTGATGTGCCTGCGCAGGTATCTCGCTCACGCGACCGTCCCCTCCAGCTCACCGCAACCGGACCGGCCATGACCGAAGTATTCAGCACCACGGCCCCGCACGGCACGGCGTTCACGATCACAAAAAGGTCCCGACTATTTCGAGCCATGCCCTGTGATCGTCGGCCATCCGTCACCTTGTTACTCACCAGGAAGTGCCAACTCGAACCACACGGTCTTACCCGATTTCCCGTGCCGGGTTCCCCAGCGCTGCGCAGAGACGGCGACCAGATGAAGCCCCCTGCCGCCCTCGTCCTCCGGCGTCGCGACCCGTTCGCGGGGCGGATCCGGAAGCGGATCGGATACCTCCACCAACAGCGCGGCGCCCCCCGCGGGACTCCCGCTGGCCGGATTCTGCCGCACCAGCCGGACCCCGATCGGGCCGGAGGCGTACCGCAGTGAATTGGTGACCAACTCGCTGACCAGCAGGACGGTGACATCGCCGACGGAGTCCAGGCCCCAGGAGCTCAGCGTGCCGCGCACGGCGTGGCGGGCGGTGCGGACGGCGCCGGGCTCTGCGGGGAAGGCCCACTCGGCGCATTCACCGTCTGTGTCGATCACGCCGATCACTTCCCGGGCCGGCAACGGCCCCAGTCCGATTCCGCAGGGACAGAGCCACGAGGGGCAGTACACGATTGGGACTAATAGCGACATACCCGATATTCGAGGCGTCGTACCACCCGATCCCTCACGCACCGGCGCACTGTGGCGCAGACGGCCCAGCGCACGCGCGTCACGCGCCCCCGTGCGACCTGGTGTGCCGTTCGTGGCGCTCGGCGCGCCCATCGCGCCCATCGCGCCCGCCATGTCCGCCGTGTCCGCCGCGTCCGGCCCGCTCGTCCTGCCCGGCCCGCCCCTCGCGCAGCCGGCGGCCGGCCTCCGCGACGGCGGGCCGGTCCTGGTCGAGCCAGTCCACGGAGTCCAGCTCCTCCGGCCCGAGCCAGCGCAGCTCGTCGTGGTCCTCCAGCGGCGCGGGCTCGCCGGACAGCAGCCGCGCGGTCCACACGTGCAGGACGAGCCCGGGCTTGAGCGGCCATTCCCCCGGGATCCGCTCCAGCGCCTCGGCCTCCACGCCGAGCTCCTCGCGCAGTTCGCGTACGAGCGCCTCGGGAACGGACTCGCCGGGTTCGGCCTTGCCGCCGGGCAGCTCCCACCGTCCGGCCAGCTCGGGGGGCGCGCTGCGGCGGGCGGCCAGCAGGCGGCCCTCATGACAAAGGGCTCCGCCCACGACCACGCGTACCGTCATGGGGCGGAGCCTATGTCAACGTACGGACGCTCAGTTCGTCGTGGCGGTCTGACTGATCCGCTCGACCCAGTACAGCTGCCTGTGGCCCCCGTCTTCGAGGCTGTCGACGACCTTCTGGGCCTCGGACCGGGTGGGGTAGCGGCCCACCCGGTAGCGGTTGCCGTTGTCGTCCTGACGTATGACCAGCCATGGGAGCAGGGCACCGCTGTCGTTCATCGCGTTTCACCCTCCGCCGATGTACCTGCCCGGGAAACCGCATTGCGCATATGCCCGAGCTTACGCCCGACCTTTACGGAGCGGATACGGTTTTTTACGAAGAGGTACCTCCCAGGCGTACGCATCCGGCCACGCGTACGAGCAGGCCGTGCGCGCCGGTTCGAACCCGGCGCACCGCGCGGAGAATCGCACGGTCAACGGGCACGGGGCGAGGGCGAGTCCGGCCCCGAGGCCGGCGCGGAACCGGGGGTGCGCCTCGGCGCAGAGGGCGCACGGCACACAGAAGGCGAGGACCGGCGCGCCGGGGGCGATCACCATCGCGCCGAAATCCACCGGGTCCATGACGTCCCGTCATGCGACGGCGCTCCCCCGGGGGTCACACCACCGGGGAACGCCGGAGACCGCCGCGCGCCGGCTACCGGACCGGCAGGTGGTACGAGAGGCGGTAGCGGTCCGCGGGGACCACCACGTCGGCGGTCTCGACCGCCAGCCCGGACGCGAAGTACGTACGGCCGATCACCAGGACCACATGGCCGGGAACCCCGCCCAACAGCATGTTCTCCTCCGCCAGGCCCGGCCGTGCGCCGACCTCCTCCACCACGTTGTCCACGACGACGTCGATGGCGGCCATCCGGTCCACGACCCCCGAGCCGCCGAGCGGCCCCTCCTCCGGCAGCATCACCGGGGTCCGGCCGGTGACCGCGAGCGGCTCCCAGGAGGTCGACAGCATCATCGCCTCGCCGGCGTCGCGGAACACGTACCGCGTGCGCATCACGCGCTCGCCCGGCTCGATGCCGAGCCGCTTGGCGATGTCCGCCGGAGCGGCCGCCTGTTCGCTGCTGGACTCCCACGTCCCGCGCGCGCCCGCCTCGGCCTGCTCCTGCCGGAACGGCGTCGACGCCCCGCCCGTGCGGTATCCCGAGCGGGCGACCCGTCTCGGCACGGGCTGCTCCCGTACGTACGTACCCGACCCGGAGCGGCCTTCGACCAGCCCCTCCGCCATGAGGACCTTGCGCGCCTCCAGCGCGACCGTGTCGGAGACCCCGTACTCCTCGCGGATCCGGGCCTGCGAGGGGAGCCGGGCGTGCGGGGGCAGGGACCCATCGACGATCTTCCGTCGCAGATCCCCGGCGACGCGCAGATAGGCCGGCTGCTCACCGAAAGTCACTGGCCACTCCCATCAGCTTGACAGACAGCTACACCCTGGCAACCGACGGTTGTACATCGCAAGCAAGGGCCAGAGTTTCACCCGAAGTGATGAAGGCAGGTCATTGAAACCGGTTACCGCGCGTTACATCACGCTCTTCTCGACGGCGCCTCAGAGCGCGGACGGGGACGCCCCGTCCGAGTCGCCCGCCGAGCCGCCGTCCGAGTCCTCCGGGTCACCGTCCGAGCCGTCCGACTGCCCCGCCAGCCATTCCGGCACCGTCGTCGCCAGCCCGTACGCCCCGCGCAGCGCCTTCTCCGCGTCCACGGACAGCGCGGCCGAGGCCTCGTCCCACGCCGCCTGGAACTCCGCCGGCCTCGTCGCCCGGGCCGCCCGCCGCCACCCCGCGCGCGCCGCCTCGACCTCCTTGAGCTGCGCACCTGCGGGGCCGGCCAGCTCCGGCCGCTCCCGCACCCCGTCCAGCAGCCCCGCCTCCACGCCCAGGGCCCGGTCCACCGCGCCGGCCCACTCCAGGTACCGCGGCAGCGCCTCGTCGATCTCCTCCTCCGGCTCGCCGCCCAGCGCCAGGTCGACCTCGTTCATCACGCGCAGGAAGGCCACCTGCTCCGGCGTCAGCATCGTGGCGTCCTTGCGCAGGCTGCCGCGGTGCTCCTGCTCCGCCGTGCCGATGACGCAGAGCAGCCGCCGGTCGCCGCCGCTCCACGACTCGTGCGAGGGCCCGAAGTAGAACATCTCCGCGTACGAGGGCAGCGCCCACGAGTCCATCGCGTACGCGTCCTGCGCCTTCCAGCAGGCGTCCACGGAGGTCCGCCTCAGCTCGGGGTCGCCGGGGAAGGCCGCGCCGCCCGCGAGCCGGGTCGAGGAGGTGACCTCGCCCTCGTGCGGCTCGGCGCAGGCGATCTTGTAGATGAACGGGCGCTCGGCGAGCAGGTCCCCGCCGGGGACGTTGAAGCAGTCGCCCGCGCGCATGTCGTCCATGGCGGTCAACTCGCCCTCGACGTCCTGGTACTGCTCCAGCGTGTCCAGCCGGTGGAAGAGCCGCTCCCCCGCCCGGTCCGCGACGAGGACCAGCGCCGCGGTCATCGCGAGCGACACCACCATGCCCGTGATCGCGAGCGCCTTGCCCCGCTCCCCCTTCCGGGCGATCTGGACCAGCGCCACGATCCCGAAGAGGACGCCGAGCGGCGGCAGGCACAACAGCCCGACCAGCAGCGACGCGAGCGCGAAGCCGTTGAGCGCCGGCTCCCCGTACTCCTGCCGCGCGGGCGGAGGGGGCCAGTGGGGCGGCGGCGGGGTGCTCACGGGGCGAGGGGCTCCATCACGGGGGGCGCACGAACGAATGCGCGAAATAGTACGCAGCGGGGGCGACCGCCGTAACGGTCGCCCCCGCGGTTTCCGTGCGTGAGGAGTGCCTCAGAAGTGGGTCACGAGCGCGTCAGAACTGGAGCGCCCAGGAGTCGATCTTTCCGGTGTCGACGTTGGCGTTGTCGTTCACGCGGAGCTTCCACACCCCGTTGGCGACCTCCGAGGAGGCGTTGACGGTGTAGGTCTTGACGATGTTGTCCGCGCTGCCGCCGCTGCGGTTGTGGAGGGTGTAGACCGAGCCGTCGGGGGCGATCAGGTCGACCTTCAGGTCACCGATGTACGTGTGCTTGATGTCGACCGAGACGCTCAGCGCGGCCGGGGCGTTGCCCGTGACCCCGCTGACGGTGACCGGCGACTCGACGGTCGCGTTGTCGTTGACCGCGTAGTCGGCGGTGTTCTCGAAGCGCTTGCCCGGGTTCGGCGGGGTGGTGCCGCCGCCCACGTAGAGCAGGCGGTTCGGGGAGCCGGAGCCGGGACCGGTCACCACGTTCGGGGTGGCCGCCGCCACCAGGGCCGCGGAGACCTGCGCCGGGGTGCTCGCGGGGTTCTGCGAGAGGTACAGGGCGGCCGCGCCCACGACGTGCGGCGTGGCCATCGAGGTGCCCGAGATGGTGTTGGTGGCGGTGTCGCCGGTGCCCCACGAGGAGGTGATGGAGGAGCCGGGGGCGAAGACGTCCAGGATCGAGCCGTAGTTGGAGTAGCTCGCCTTGGCATCGGTGCTGGTGGTGGCGCCGACCGTGATGGCCTCGGCGACCCGCGCCGGGGACTTGGTGCTCGCGTCCGTGGACTCGTTGCCCGCGGCGACGGCGTACGTGATGCCGGCGGCTATCGAGTTGCGGACGGCGGTGTCGAGCGCGGGGTCGGCGCCGCCGCCGAGCGACATGTTCGCCACGGCCGGCTTGACGGCGTGCTGGGTGACCCAGTCGATGCCGGCGACGACCTGCTCGGTCGTGCCGGAGCCGTTGTTGTCGAGGACGCGGACGCCGACGATCTTGGCCTTCTTGGCCACGCCGTACGAGTTGCCCGCGACCGTGCCGGCGACGTGCGTGCCGTGGCCGTGGCCGTCCTGGGCGGTGTTGTCGTTGTCGATGGCGTCGTAGCCGTAGGAGGCGCGCCCGCCGAACTCGGTGTGGCTGATGCGCACGCCGGTGTCGATGATGTACGCCGTGACGCCCTCGCCGGCCTGGTCCGGGTAGGTGTAGCTGTTGTCGAGCGGGAGCGGGTGCTGGTCGATGCGGTCCAGGCCCCAGGACGGCGGGCTGGGCTGGGTGCCCTGGGCGTCGTCGACGGTGAACGTCCGGTTCTGCACGACGGACTTGACCGCCGGGTCGGCGGCGAGCTTCCTGGCCTGCGCCTCGGAGACCTTGACGGAGTAGCCGTTGAGGGCGGCGCTGTACGTACGGCCGATCGTCGCGCCGTACCGGCGGGCGACGGCCTTGCCGCTGTCGGCGGTGGAACGGGCGGCCGAGTCCTTCAGGGTCACGATGTAGCTCTCGGCGACCGCGCCCGGGACGCCGGCGTTCTCGATGACGCCCTGGGGCCCGTTGTCGGCGGCGGAGGCGGGTAACGCGGCGGCCGCGCCCAGCGCGAGGGCGGCGACTGCGGTCGCGCTGAGGCCGGCGATCTTCCGGCGGGTGTGACGCATCGCGGACATGTGGGGGGTCCTTCTCGTCGGTGACATGAAGAGCGGTCAGCCGGGCGACGGACATCAAGAAATGGACATGCCCATGACAATGACATCCATGTGCTGCCGGCTGCCGCTGCCGAAAGGTTGACGCACGCTCCGGCAGTCCCACAAGAGGATGACGAACGCTTAACATCCGTGCCATACAACGGCCATGAACGAGCAAAGGCGCTCCGCACATGACGCACGCACTCCCCGGTTACGTCTGCCCCGAAGACGCCACGCGCGCCGACGCCCGGACGGCCCCCTGGTGCTGCCCGCTGTGCGGTGGACCGTGGGATCTCGACTTCGTGCCGGATCCGGCCAGTCCGCTCGAACCGGCCGCCGGACCCAACTCGCTCTGGCGGTTCGGCTCCGTACTCCCGCTGCCGGGGGCGTTCTCCGTGACGCTGTCGGAGGGGAACACCCCGCTGGTCCCGCTCGCGGAGCGGGTTCACGCCAAGCTCGACTTCCTGATGCCCACCCTGTCGTTCAAGGACCGGGGCGCGGTGATGCTCGCGGAACTGGCCCGGCGGCTGGCTCCGGAGCGGGTGGTCGCGGACAGCAGCGGGAACGCGGGGACGGCCGTGGCGGCGTACTGCGCGCGGGCCGGGCTCCCGTGTGAAATTTTCGTGCCCGAGGGCACTTCGGAGAAGAAGACGGAGCAGATCCGGGCGCACGGGGCGGCGGTCCGCCTCGTTCCGGGCGGCCGGGAGGCCACGGCGGTGGCGGCCCGGGAAGCCGCCGACCTCCCCGGGGTCTTCTACGCGAGCCACGTCTTCAACCCGTACTTCCTGCACGGGACGAAGACGTACGTGTACGAGGTGTGGGAGGAGCTCGGCGGCCGGCTCCCCGAAACCCTCGTCGTCCCCGTCGGAAACGGCACCCTGCTGCTGGGGGCCGCGCTGGCGGTGGCGGAACTGGCCCGGCGCGGGGTGCAGCCGCCGGCCCTCATCGCCGTTCAGGCGGAGGCGGTGTCCCCCCTGGCCGCGGCCTTCGCGGCGGGCGCGGAGGACGCCGGTCCGGTGGAACAGCGGCCCACCCTGGCCGAGGGGATCGCGATCCCGGCCCCGCCGCGGGCGCGCCAGATCCTGGCGGCGGTCCGCGATTCGGGCGGCACCTTCCTGACGGTCCCGGACCCGGCCCTGCGCGCAGCCCAGCGGGACCTGGCGCGGCGCGGTCTCTTCGTGGAGCCGACGGCGGCGGCCTGCTGGGCCGCGGTGGGCCCGCTGGCCCCCGCCGATCCCCTCCAGGGCCGCACGGCGGTCCTCCCCCTGTGCGGAGCGGGCCTGAAGGCCGGTCTGGCGTAGGCCGCGTCCTTCGCAGCATGCGGCGCCCATCGGACTACGTGTCGGAAAATCGCCAGCCGAAGCCCCGTCCGCTCTGATGAACTGGGCCGATGACCACCACCGTTGACCTCGCCCGCCGTTTCACCGCCCTGCACACCCCCGCCGCGCCGCTGGCCCTGGCCAACGCCTGGGACGTGCTCAGCGCCCGCCTCGTCGAGGCCGCGGGCGCCCCCGCCGTCGCCACCACCAGCGCCGGGGTCGCCTGGTCCCTCGGCACGCCCGACGGGGACGCCCTGAGCCGGGACCGCGCCCTCGACCTCATCGCCCGGGTGGCCGCGGCCGTCTCCGTCCCGGTGACCGCCGACATCGAGGGCGGCTTCGGCGCCGACCCCGCCGGGGTCGCCGAGACCGTCACCGGGGTGCTCGAAGCCGGCGCGGTCGGCATCAACATCGAGGACGGCACGCGGGCCCCCGCCGACCACGCGGAGCGGGTGGCCGCGGCCCGCGCCGCCGCCGACACCGCCGGGGTGCCGCTGTTCATCAACGCCCGCATCGACACCTTCCTCTTCGGTCTCGGCGAGGAGGAGAACCGCCTCGACGAGACGCTCTCCCGGGCCGCCGCCTGCCTGCGCGCGGGCGCCTCCGGCATCTTCGTCCCCGGCGTCACGGACCCGGCCACCATCACCGAGCTGGTCAAGGGCATCGACGCCCCGCTCAACCTCCTCGCCGGCCCGGGCGCCCCGGCCGTCGCCGAGCTCGGCGCCCTCGGCGTCGCCCGCGTCAGCCTCGGCTCCGGGGTCGCGTCGGCCGCGTACGACGTGGTCCGCCGCGCCGCCGAGGAGCTGCTCGCGGGCGGCACGTACACCGCGCTCGACCCGGGCCTGCCGTACGGCGAGCTGAACGCCCTGCTCAAGGGCTGAGACGCCGGTACCGAGGAGCGGGTACCCCACGACGAACCTAGGATCCCGTCATGCGCACCTCGGAGACCACCGGGAGCGGGCCGCCCCCGCAGTCCGCGCCCCGCGGGCTCGGCGCGGCCGTCTGGACCGCGCTCGCCCTCGTCTACGTCGTCTGGGGTTCCACGTACCTGGCCATCCGGGTGGTCGTCCGGACCATGCCGCCCTTCCTCTCCGCCGGAACCCGCTTCATCGCGGCCGGCCTGCTGCTGCTCGGCCTCGTCGCCTGGCGGTACGGGCCGGGCGCGCTCCGGGCCGGCCGTACGCAGGCGGGCTCGGCGGTCGTGGTGGGCCTGCTGCTGGTGCTGGGCGGCAACGGGCTCGTCGTGCTCGCCGAGACCTCGGTGCCGTCCGGCCTGGCCGCGCTGCTGATCGCCGCCGTGCCGATGTGGCTGGTGGTGCTGCGGACCGCCACCGGCGACCGGCCGCCGCTGCGCACCCTCGGCGGCGTGCTGCTGGGCTTCGCCGGGCTCGCGGTGCTGACCGCCCCGGGCATCGGCGGCGACGTGCGGCTCTCCGGGGTGGTGCTGGTGCTCGTGGCGTCCGTGCTGTGGTCGCTGGGCTCGTTCTCCGCGTCGAAGCTGTCGATGCCGGACAACCCGTTCGCGGGCAGCGCGTACCAGATGCTCGCGGGCGGGGCCGGCGGGATCGTCGTCGGCCTGCTGCGCGGGGAGCACCACGCGCTGGACCCGGCCGCGTACTCCACGGCGTCCTGGCTGGCGCTGGGCTACCTCATCGTGTTCGGCTCGCTGATCGCCTTCACGGCGTACGTGTGGCTGCTCCAGGCGGCGCCGCTGTCGCTGGTGGCCACGTACGCGTACGTCAACCCGGTCGTCGCCGTCGCACTGGGGGCGCTGATCCTCGACGAGGCCCTGACCGTGCCGATCCTGGTCGGCGGCGCGATCGTCGTGGTGGCGGTGTGCGTGATCGTCAGCACCGAGCGCAGGCAGTGACCGGCGCCTCCCACGACACGGCCCGGGGCGGGGCGGGCCTCAGTCCCGCGCGGCCCGCTCGTACAGCGCTTTCGCCTTCTCGTCGAACAGCGCGGCCGTGGAGTCCACGTCCGTCTCCCCGCCGCTCAGCACCCCGATCAGCCGCCCCGGGTTCCCCGGACCGCCGCGGTCGGCGATCCAGGGGCTTCCGCTGGTGCCCGACCAGAAGCCCGCGCAGCTGATGTACAGCATCGCCGGGTCCTCCTGGTCGTGGCCGGTCTGGGTGGTGCAGGAGACCGGCTTGTTCTGCGGGTTGCGGTCCGACTCCGGATAGCCGACGACCGTCACCTCGCGCTCGTACCCGGAGGTCCAGTCGGGCTTCGGGGCTTCGGCGGCGCCGCCGACCGCCTGCTGCACCGTACGGCCGTCCTCGTCCGGCTCGATGCTGAGGAAGGCGAAGTCGGCGGTGTCCTCGCCCCATTTGGTCCAACGGTCGTCCACGTGGACCGCACGGACCTTCCACACCCCGAGGGGCTGGCGGCCGCCGCCCTCCCCGGTGAAGGCGGGGGCGAAGGAGAGCGCGCCGATGGCCATGCCGTCGTGCGCGACCGCTCCGGGCTCGCCGCCCTCGCCCGCCGGGGCCACGCAGTGCGCGGCGGTGGCGACGACCGTGCCCTTCGGGCTGTCGACGACGCTCGCCGTGCACCAGTGCTCACCGTTCGCCATGAGCACGCCGACGCCGGGGAAGGCGTGCACGGCGTTCAGGTCCTCGTCCGTCGCCTTGACGAAGCCGACGGCCAAGGCCGCCGCCACGGTGGCGGCGGCAGCCGCGGCCGCGCCCCGGACGACTGCCTTCATCGCACGCCGGGGTCGGGGGTCGGTGCCAGCATGACCTTGCTGATCCACTCCAGAGCGCCCTCCCTCATACCGCGGACGTACGACTTCCCGTTGTGCTCACCATCCTGGATCACCTGGAGCGTGGTGTGCACGGGACCCTTCCCGTACTCCTTCATGAACTTCTCGGCCTTCTCGCGGCCGGTCTCCTTGGTGCCGATCTGGAAGTTGATGTAGACGTCCGGACCACCCTCCTTGATCAGCTTCTCGGCGAGCTTCTCGGGGTTGTTCTCGTCCATGGCCTGCGTGTTCCCCTTCCACAGCGGGGAGTCGGGGACGATGTCGACCCCGCTCGCGATGGCCGCCTTGAAGCGGTCGGGGTACTTCAGGACGTGCTTGAACGCGCCGAAACCACCCGCGGAGGAGCCCATGAAGGCCCAGCCGTCCCGGGAGGTGAAGGTCCGGAAATTGGCCCTCGTGAAATCCGGGATGTCCTCGGCCATCCAGGTGCCCATCTTGGGCTCGCCGGGGATGTCGGAGGCGTCGAAGTGGTGCTTGGTGTCCGCGTTGTGCACCGGCATGATCAGGATGAAGGGCAGGCTCGTACCCGCCTTCGCCCCGTCGCTCACGGCCTTCTGGAGGCCGAGGCCGGGGCCCGTGCCCCAGTAGTTCGTGGGGTAGCCGCGGCCTCCCGGCAGGGAGATCAGGACCGGGAAGGCGCTCTTGGCGTACTTCGGGTCGTCGTACTGCTTGGGGACCCAGACCCACACGTCGCCGGTGAACCCGGACTTCGCGCCGGTCAGCGTCGTCCGGCCGATCTGCGTGCCGTCGGGCATCCGGTACGTCCGCACGAATTCGGCCTTCGGTCCGGTCGGCATGCTCACCCCCGGCCGGATCTCCTCGGCCGCGGCGGCCGACTCCTGGACCTTCCCGAAGGAGACCGGATCCCCTATGTCCGAGAAGAGCTTGTACTTGTACGCCGCGGCGCCGCCCCCGGCGGCGAGCGTGAGCGCCAGCGCACCGCTGATCAGAAGCCTGCGCAGGCGCTTGGGACGGCGGCGGCCCGTGGTCTGCGGGCCTTCCTCGGTCATGAGGTCTCCGTCACCCTGAAGCTGGTCATGCTGCACGGATTTGTCCCGTTCCTTCTCCGGCGCTCCCGAAGAGCGCGGGTCGGACCGATCGGTCCCCCTTCACCCCTTACAGAGGTGTCAACGATCGGATGGGTTGCCTGGGACCGGCGGGACGTGGTGCGTCCCACGCAGGTCCGGGCACACCGTGCGTACGGGCCGGTCAGCCGGTGGCGGGCTGCGGGGCCTTGAGCACCTTGCTGATCCACTCCAGGGAGCCTTCCTTCATGCCCCGGACGTAGTGCCAGCCGTTGTGCTCGCCGTTCTGGATGTCGCGGATGGTCATCTTGACGGGGCCCTTGCCGAACGACTGCTGGAACTTGGTCATCCGCTCCCTCCCCGACTCCTTGGTGCCGATCTGGAAGTTGATGTAGACCTCGGGGCCGTTGCCGTCGATCAGCTTCTGCGCGAGCTTCTCGGGGTTGTTCGCGTCCATCTCGGCCTGGTGACCCTTCCAGAGCGGGGAGTCGGGAACGATCTCGCCGCCGCTGGCGATCACGGCCTTGAAGCGGTCCGGGTACTGGAGGACGGTCTTCATGCCGACGAAGGCGCCGGAGGAGGAGCCCATGAAGGCCCAGCCGTCGCGGGACTTGTACGTACGGAAGTTGGCCTTGGTGAAGGCCGGGACGTCCTCGGCGATCCAGGTGCCCATCTTGGGCTGGCCGGGGATGTCGGCGCCGTCGTAGTAGTACTTACTGTCCGGATTGAGCACCGGCATGATCACGATGAACGGCAGGCTGGTGCCGGCCTGGACGCCCTCGCCGATGGCCTTCTGGAGTCCGAGGCTGCGGTCGGACCAGTAGTTGCTCGGGAACCCGTTGCCGCCGGGAAGGGAGATGAGCACCGGGAAGGCGCTCTTCTCGTACTTCGCCTCGTTGTACTCCTTGGGCGTCCAGACCCAGACGTCACCCTCGAAGCCGGACTTCGCGCCCGCGAGGCGGGCCTTCGCGATGATCGTGCCGTCGTCCAGCTTGGCGGTCTGCTTGAAGTCGGACCTCGGGCCGGTCGGCAGCAGCACGTCCGGATCGCCGCTGGGCGGGGCGGAGGGCGACGGCGCGCCCGGGGTCGGCTTGCCCGCGTCGGGAGCGGCGGAAGCATCGGAGGCGGGCGGGGCGGGGGCCTTGCCGAAGCTCACGGACGCACCGTTGCCGGAGAGCCATTCGAGCTTCCAGGCGGCGAAGCCGGCGCCGCCGAGCAGGAGCGCGAAGGCCACGGCGGCGGATATCCATAGCGCGCGGCGGGAACGCCTGGCGGGCGGGGACTGGTGCACGAACTTCGCTCCGAACGGTCATCACCGTCCCGGTCGGGCGGGACGGAACAGCTGGGTATCACCTTGGGCGCCTTGCGCGCCTTGAGCGCCTTGGTTCTGGCGTACGAGAACTCACCTCTGGGCGTCGAGCACCTCCGCGCACCGCCCGAGCAGGCCGATCAGCCGCTCCCGCTCCTCCGCCGAGAACGCGGCGGCCAGCGCCCGTTCCACCCGTACGGCGCCGGCGTCGGCGAGCTCCATCGCAGCTCGCCCCTCCTCCGTCAGCCGGGTCTCGAGCACGTTGCGGTGCCATTCGTGCGGGGTCCGCACGATGAGCGCGCGCTCCTGGAGGTTCTTCAGCACGGTGTTCATCGTCGGCGGCGTCACCCCGCACAGGCGGGCCAGCGCGGCGGCCGAGATCCCCGGCTTCTCGGAGAGCCAGAGCAGCGCGGCGTACTGCGGAACCGTTACCGCGGCGGGCTTGAGCGCGGCGTTCTTGGCCGCGAGAAGCGCCTGTTCGGCGCGCTTGACGTGCGAGCCGATGCGCTCCTCGGGAGGCATGGAGGTCATTGCTGCATCCTAAGGCCCTTGCATGCATTAGAGCTCTAACATATCTTCGTGTTCACCCACACGGAAGAGGACACCTGCTGTGCTGAAGAAGCTCCTGCCCGCGACCCTCCTGACCCTGACGACGGCGCTCACGCTGGGCGCGATCCCGGCGGCGCACGCCTCGCAGGCCACCCCGGCCGCCTCCTCGGCCGCACCGGTCTCCGACAGCCGCGTCTCCACCGCCTTCACCCTCCCCGGCGCGAAGGTCTACCCCGAGGGCATAGCCACCGACCCCCGCAACCACACCGTCTACGTGGGCTCGTACGCCGACGGCACCGTCTACCGGGCCCGCCCCGGGCAGCGCACCGCCGAGGTGTTCCTGCCCGCCGGCACCGACGGCCGCCACACCGCGAACGGCCTGCGCGTCGACGCCCGCGGCCGCCTGTGGGTGACCGACTCCACCTCCGGCGTCGCCGTCTACGACACCGCGTCCGGCCGCCGCCTGGCCCACTTCGAGGTCGCCGGGTCCGGCGGGCTCTTCGTCAACGACCTGACCATCACCCCGGACGGCACCGCCTACCTGACCGACAGCGTGCGCTCGGTGATCTACCGGGTCACCCCGGCCCAGCTCGCGGCCGGTTCGGGCGCGCTGGTCCCCGCGTACGACCTGAACGGGCACCTCACCCCGTCCCCGGCGGGCAGCTTCGCCCTCAACGGCATCGTCTCGGACCCGGCCGGCCGCTTCCTGCTGGCCGTGGACATGACCGCGGGCGACCTCCACCGCATCGACCTGCGCACCGGCGCGATCACCCGCGTCGCCCTCCAGGGCGGGAACCTCACCCACGCCGACGGCCTCGACCTGGCGCCCGACGGCACCCTGCGGGTGGCCCACAACACCACGAACACCCTGACCCGGTGGCACGTCAGCCCCGACGGCACCCGGGCCCGGCTGACCCGGACGATCACCGACCCGTCACTGCAGATCCCGACCACGCTGAGCCACACCCCGGGCCGCACGCTCGTGGTCCGCTCCCAGTTCGACAAGGGCGGCCCGATGGGCCCGGGTACGCCGACGGCCTTCACGATCGCCTCGGTCCGCGGCCTCTGATCCTTGACGCACCGCTCGCACACCTCGGCCCTGGCGGGCCCGCCTTCTTGACGCACTGCTCGCACACCTCGGCCTTGGCGGGGGTGGTCGGGCGGCCCGGCGGTCCCGGCGGGGCTTGCGGCGTCAGCGGGCGGCGCCCAGGCGGGCCTGTTCCTCCTCGACGATGCGGCGGGCCAGTGAGGCGTCCGAGACGTCGACCGCCTCGGGCGCCGACTCCGCCACCACGCTGCGCCGGGCGTACGCGTCGAAGAGCCGCGCCTTGCGCTCCAGTACCTCCAGCATCCGCTGGTCCACCCCGTCGGTGGCCAGCAGCCGGTGCACCCGTACCGCGCGCACCTGGCCCATCCGGTGCGCGCGGGCCACGGCCTGCTGCTCCGTGGTCGGCTTGACCTGCGGCTCGCAGAGGATCACCACCGACGCCGCCTGGAGGTTGATCCCGATGCCGCCCGCCTCGATCTGCGCGAGCAGCACCGCGTGCCCGGCCGCAGCCCCGAACCCGTCGACGAGCCGCTGGCGGCGGGCGGGCGGCACGCTCCCGGAGATCGGCCCGAAGAGAACGCCACCGCCACCGCCGCCCGCGTGCGGCGGCCGGCCGAGCGCCTCCTCGACCACCCCCAGCACCTCGCGGAACGCGGAGAACACCACGACCTTCAGCCCGTTGACCGCGGCCTCCGCCACCAGCTCGCGCAGCCGCCGCAGCTTCGCCGACTTCTCCGGCTCCGCGTACGCGGCCCTGCGCATCGCCATGAAATTGCCGGCCCGCACCGCCGACCGGTACGCCTCCCGGTCGGCCCCGCTCAGCTCCTCCCACTCGTCGGTCCACTGGACCCCGGGCAGTTCGGCGAGCACGTCGCGCTGGTTGCGCCGCAGGTACGCGGGGGCCACCGCCTTGCGGAACGCCTTCGACCCGGCCACCGTGTCGACGTCGCCGATCCCGGAGGCCACCTCGGGCCGCAGGACCCGTACGAGGCTGCGGAACTCCGAAACCCGGTTCTCCATCGGGGTGCCGGTCAGGAAGAGGACGTACGTACAGCGCGCGGCCCAGGCGGCGACCGCGAGCGAGCGCTGCGCCTGCGGGTTCTTGACGTGGTGCGCCTCGTCCACGACGAGCATCCCCAGCCCGTCGGCCGTCGGCTCGGGGAATCCGGTCAGCGCCTGGAAGGTCGTCACGGCCACCCCGCCCTCCCCCCGCCAGTCCGCGAAGGCGTCGTGCCGGCCGGGCCCGTGCAGGGCGACCGCGCGCAGGGTGCTGCGCGCCTCGATCTCGCGGGTCCAGTTGATCAGGACGCCGGCCGGGCAGACCACGAGGAAGTGCCGGTGCCCCTGCGCCGCGAGGTGCGCGAGGGCGGCGAGTGCCTGGATCGTCTTGCCCAGTCCCATCTCGTCGCCGAGGATCACCCGCCGCTGGGCGAGGGCGAAGCGGGCGCCGAAGGACTGGTACCCGCGCAGCGAGACCCGGCGGTGCGTGCCGTCGAGGGCCTGGGCGCGGACGCGCTCGACCAGCGCCTCGGGCAGGAACCCCTGGGCAGCGGCCGGATCGGCGCCGCCTCCGGGCCGGTCGGTGACCTCCGCGAGCAGGCCGTAGTACTCGGCGGAGCGCAGCTCGAAGTCGACCCAGGCGGCCGCCTCGTCGGCGGGGCCGCGCAGCAGGTCGACCGAGGCCTGCCCGAGCAGGACGGGCACTCCGTCCGCGGCGGCCCGCCCGGTCCGCCGGCCGATCTCGGCGAGGGCGGCGAGCGCCCGCTCGCGCCGCTCCCGGCCCGCGAACCACCCGCGCAGCCGGCCGGCGGCGGGTGCGGCGTCGGTGAGCAGCGGTCCGAGCCCGGCGTCCAGGTCCGTGGCCGCCTCGACGGCCCGGCGGGCGTCGGGCCCGGCCTCGACGAGCGGGTGCAGGGCGGCGACCAGGGCGGTGGTCCGGGGCTCGGGACGGTCCACGTCGAGGTGCACGGCGACGGTCTCCCCGACGGCTTCGGCGAGCTGCCGCGCGGCGCCGAGCGCCTGGTCGGCGCTCTGCTGCCCGACCCCCGGGATCTGCCGGAGCCGGTGGCGCCCTGCGTCCAGCACCCGCTGCACGGTGTCGAACCCGGCCGCCTCGATGGCGGCCACGGCGCCCGCCCGCAGCCGCCCCTCGGTGACGTGTCCCAGCCGGTCGGCGGGGATCCGCCGCAGCTCGGCGCGGGCCAGGTCGGCGTGGATCGGAGCCCAGGCCTCCCGTACGGCCTCGACGGCCCGCCGGTGGTCGGCCAGCAGCGCGCCGGCGGCCGCGTACAGCACTTCGCCCGCGCCGATCGCCTCGGCCACCGCCCTGCGCCGCATGCCCCTCACCCCCCGACTGCTCCCGACCGCGCCGGGTGACGACCTGCCGCACGACCTGCCCTACGACCGACCGACCGCACGACCGACCGACAGACCGACCGCACGACCGGCATCAGGCAACCTACCGCCGTCGGCGGGGTCCCCCGTGACCTGCGCGCGGCGGCCGGGAGAGCGCGGACGGGAGCGGGAGCGGGGACAGGAGGAGAATGAAGGGGTGTTTCCGCACGAACCCGAATCAATCCATTCGGGGAGGCCGAACGTATCCAGTGACGTGCAGAGAATGGGCCTCCCGCTCGGGCGTGCGCCGGACGAAGCGTTGCTGTCGGGCCTTGCGACGGGTGATCCCGAGATCGCCGTCGCGTTCGTGCGCCGCTTCCAGCGCACGGTCTTCGGCGTGGCCATCGCCGTGGTGGGCGACGCCCAGCTCGCCGAGGACATCGCCCAGCAGACGTTCGAGCGGGCGTGGCGGCACGCGCAGGTCTACGACTCGCGCCGCGGGTCGGTACGGACCTGGCTGACGGCGATCGCGCACCATCTGGCGATCGACGCGGTCCGTGCCCGCCGGGCCAATCCGGTCGCCCCGGAGGACCTGGACGCCCTCCTCGACATCGTGACGGAGACCCCCGAACAGCACGCCGTCGCCGCCGAGACCTCGGCCGGGGTACGGGCGGCCGTGGCGACCCTGCCCCGGGAGCAGGCCCGCGCCCTGGTGATGGCGGGCATCTACGGGTTGACCGCGCAGCAGATCGCGGACATGGAGCGGGTCCCGCTGGGGACGGCCAAGACGCGGATCCGTACGGCGATGCACAAGCTCCGCAGGACCCTGGGGGCCGAGGAGAGCCGGCGATGAGCGAGATGACCTGCGAACAGCTGAGGGAACTCGACGCCGAGCTGGCGCTGGGCATCCTTCCGGCCCGGGAGCGCGCCCGCGCCGTCGCCCACCTGGACCAGTGCCCCGGCTGCCGGGAGCACATCGAGCAGCTGGCGCTGGTCGGCGACGACCTGCTCGGCCTGCTGCCGGGGACGGAGCCCCCGGTCGGCTTCGAGAGCCGCGTCGCGGCCCGCCTCCAGCCGCCGCCCCCCACGCCTGCCCGGGCTCCGGCCCGGCGGTGGCTGCTGCGGCCCCGGGTCGCGGCCGTGGCGGCCGCCCTGGCGGTGGCGTGCGGGTTCGGCGGCTGGGCGGCCGGCACGGCGATCCAGCAGGCCTCGGCACCGCCCGCGTCCCCGACGGCCCGCGCGGGCCTCCAGCTGCTCCAGGCCCCGCTGGTCACCGGCGGCCGGGAGGTGGGCCGGGTCTTCGCCCACCCGGGCGCGCAGGGCTGGGTGTACATGTCGGTGGACCTGGAGAAGCCGATGCCCGAGATCAGCTGCGTCCTCGACCACACGGACGGCACGATGACCCGCCTCGGTACGTTCTCGCTCCGGGACGGCTACGGCTACTGGGTCGCGACGACCGACGTGAACGCCACGACCCTCGCCGGCGCCCGCCTCCTCACCCCGGAGGGCTCGGTCCTGGCCTCGGCCCACTTCGCCTAGGGGGTGTCTTCCGGATCCGGCCCGTCGCGTCTCCCCCTCCGCGTGTCACAGACCCGTCATTTCCCACCCGGCAGGTCCCCGTCGCGACGAGCATGGCCGGATGCGCACACACCACACCGCCGTCCTGCTCACCACCGCCGGACTCCTCGCCCTCACGGCCTGCCAGGACCTGGCGACCTCCGGCGGCACACCCGCTCCGCCCGCCTCGTCGGGCTTATCCGCCTCCTCGAAGGGCCCCGGCTCCGCGGCGAAGACCGCCACCGTTCCCCAGCTCGTGGGGAAGGGGCTCCAGAGCGCGCAGGACGAGTCCCAGGCTGCGGGGTTCGCCCTGCTGAAGTCACACGACGCGCTCGGCCGCGGCCGGCTCCAGGCCGTGGACCGGCACTGGAAGGTCTGCTCGCAGAGCCCCGCCGCCGGCGCGACCGTCCCGACCGCCACGACGCTCGACTTCGGCGCCGTGAAGCTCGAAGAGAGCTGTCCCGCCGCGGACCCGGGGCCGCAGCCGGAAGCGGGCGGGACCGTGCCGGACTTCGCCGGCAAGTCCATGAAGGTCGCCCGTGCCGCACTGCCGTCGAACACGAGCATCACCGTCAAGGACGCGGCCCAGAGCCGGATGGTGCTCCAGGAATCGAACTGGAAGGTGTGCTCGCAGGATCCGAAGGCGGGTACCCGGCTGGACGGTCAGCCCGTTGCGTTCACCGTGGTCAAGTTCGAGGAGACCTGCCCCTGAGACCGGCCGGCCCACCGGCCCCCTGACCGCCCGCTCAGGTGACGGTGAGGGTCAGGGTGGCCGGGGAGGCGGTGGCGGGGCGGGGGACGGTGATGCGGGTGGTGCCCGGGCGGACCGCGCGGAGCTCCCATTCGCGGTGGCCCGAGCCCGTCACGTCGCTGATGCGGATCAACAGCACCGCATCGCCCCGGGCGGTGGGTTCCGGGCCGCCTTCCGGGAGGGGCAGGCGCAGGCGGGCCGTCTGCCCGACGGCGAGCCGCCCCGCGAAGCCGTCGTCGGCCGCGGTGAGTACGCGGCCCTGCGCCGGGGTCGCCGCGCCGGCCGCCGTGGCGCCCGTACCGCCGGTGGCGCCCGGGTCACCCGTACCGTCCGGCTCGTGCGCACCGTCCGGCTCCTGCTTCCCTTGCGCCGGCGGACGCACCTCGCCGCCCCCGCACCCCGTGAAGAGGGAGAGGGCGGCGAGGCACACCAGGCGCCGGTCAGCCACCGTCACGCACGTTGAAGCGCAGCAGTACGTCGACCTGCTTCAGCAGCTGGTTCCGCGTCGAGGCGGGGTCGTTGTAGACCGCCTCGGCGTTGGCCACCGCCGCCCCGAAGGTCGAGTCCGTCTTCCGGTCGCCACTGGTGTCGACCGGCGTGGACAGGTCGTACGACCCGTTCGCGAAGTTGAGCCACGCCGCGAGCAGCTGCTGGGAGACCAGCGGCCGCGGCTGCGGGGAGCCCGAGCCGAGAACCGCGTACGCCTGGGCGTCGGTCAGCGGCCCGTACACGGCGCTCATGAACGAGGCCACGCTCAGCAGGCAGGCCCGCTGCACCGCCGTGGAGCGGTCCGGCGCCCGCCCGTCGAACTCGCCCATCCAGTACGCCTGGTTGCGCGCCCGCAGCGCGTTGCCGGTGGTGATGACGGAGGCGGTGTCGGAGGCGCTGCCGCTGTCGTCGTCCCTGCTGGTGAACGTCAGCGTGGACAGGCAGGCGGCCGGGTACGCGTGCGACTTCGTCCCCGTCACGTCGCGCGGCTGGATCGAGGGGCTCGGGTCCGGGTCGGTGGCCGGCGGGTTCACCGGCGAGACCAGGTCGTCCGGAGCGCCGTCGCCCCACAGCCAGTTCAGGGTCAGGTCGTCGCTGCCCGGGTCGGCGGAGGCGCCGGTGACGGCGACCGGCGTGCCCGCGTGGGCGATGAAGGCCTTCTGCCCGTTGTACGTCGTCTGCCCGTCGCCCGAGATCGCCGCGGCCGGGTCGGCGTTGGCGACGGTCGCGTCGACCGTCCGGCAGGTGCTGGTGTCGTCGTCACTGCCGCAGACCTCGACCGGGAAGGTCCCGTCGTCCCCGTACGTGTGCTCCGCGGTGAAGGTCAGCGTCGCGTCGGGGCGGTCGTTCTCCAGCGCGCCCGTGAGCTCCTGCGGGCCCGCTCCGTCCTTCCAGTCGACCGTGGCGGTCAGCGGGTCGAGCCGGCCCGGATCGCTGATCCTGCCCGTGAGGGTGACGGGGCCGTTCTCCCCGGCCGCAGGGACCGGCTGGAGCGTCACGACCGGTGCGGCGTTGGCGACGGTGACCGTCGTCGCGTCGGTGTCGGTGTTGCCGGCGGCGTCGGTCACCCGCAGTCCGACGGTGGAGACGCCGTCCCCGCCCACCGCGCCGAAGGCGGCGGTGACCCCGGTGGCGTCGTCGTACTGCCCGTCGTTGTCGAGGTCCCAGGCGTACGCGGTCGGGTTCCCGGCCGACGGCGCGGTCCCCTTGGCGGAACCGGCCGCGCTGAGCGTGACGTCCGTGCCCTCGTTCGTCGTGTACGGGCCGCCCGCGTTCGCGGTCGGCAGGCAGGCGGCCGGGACGGTCTCGTCGGCGGTCACGGTGTTCTGGTCCGCGCTGGAGGCGGCGTTCGCGCCCATGCCGCGTCCCGCGAAGACCCGCCACAGGAGGCACTGGTCCGCGCCCGCGTTGTTGGTCATGTCGGCGGCCAGGACGCCGTCGCGCGCGTCGAGGTAGTTCGGCTTGCTGACGGTGTTCTTCATGCCGTCGATGACGAGCTGCTGGGTGAACGCGACGCCCTTCGCCTCGCGGATGTCGTAGATCGTCGCGGCCCAGATCTCGCCGTTGCGGTGCACGCCGCGGGCGGGGTTGAAGGTGCCCCACTTCTCGGTGGACGTGTCGTACGCCTGCGAGCGGATGCCGGTGGCGGTGTTGCCGGTGACGTACTCGCCGACCGTGGCGTCGCCCCACTTGAGGAAGGAGATCGCGTCGCTCCAGCCCTCCCCGAGGGCGCCGGTCTGGGAGCCGCCGCCGAGGTGGCCGCCGCCGACGAGGCGGTTGGACACGCCGTGGCCGTACTCGTGCGCGATGACGTCGCCGTCGAGCGAACCGTCGCGGAACGGCCGGCCCGGCGGCTGCCACACGTACATCTGCATGCGCGGGCTGGAGCCGTCGCCGGGGGCGGCGAAGTTGGCGTTGTTGGTGCAGCGGATCGCGTTCGGCAGCGTGGCGTCGTCGAGGCAGCCGAGGTCCCAGCCGTCCTGCGCCTCGGCCAGTACGGGGTCGTTGCCCGAGCCGCCGCGGCCGAAGTTGTCGACCTGGAAGTTGCGCGAGGCCTCGTCGAACCCGAGGTCGTAGAGGTAGTCGTGCATCACATTGGTGTAGTAGAAGAGCTGCGTGATGACCGGGTTGACGTCGGCGTCGAGGTTGGCCTGCGTCGCGCCGGCGTTGGTGCGCCAGGTGTCGTTGAACGGGTAGTCGAAGTGCTGGTGGTTCGGGTCGCCGCTCGCCGGGGACTGCGGGCGCAGGGCGTCGTTCCCGGTGTCCGGCACCGTGTTGTCGCCGTCCTCGTCCCGGTACGCGTTGGCGTTGTTGCCCTGCGTCAGCCGGTCCGCGACCCAGGAGCCGTCGCGGCCGGTGAACGGCGTGACGGTGCGGGTGGCGCCGCTGACGTCGGGGTGCTGGGCCGTGAAGACGGTGCCTTCCGGGCCGGCGTGGTGGTACCGGCTCTCGCGGCTCAGGACCCGGCCGTCGGCGGCGTCGACCACCGTCTCGTACCAGGACGTGCCCGAGACCTCGATGTCGGTGAGCCAGGCGGGGCGCAGCTCGCGGCCGGAGTCGGTGGGGAACCAGACCAGTTCGGCGGTCACGTCGTTGGGCTTCGTGAGCCGCTTGGCGTAGACGTTCTTGAACTTCTGCCGGCCCTTGTCGCGGTTGTCGGTGCCGGTCAGGGTGTGCTGGGGCCGGGCGCCCTGGGCCTCGGCGGCCTGGTCGAGGGCCTGCTTGGCCGTCAGCTCGACGGTGCCGGCCGGCTCGGCGGTCACGACGGCGCCGCCGAGGATCACGAGGCGGCCGCGCTTGTCGACGGTGGCGGTGAGGAGCCCGCCGTGGACGCGCATGCCGTCGATGCTCTGGCCGATCGTCACCTGCCGTGCCCCGTTGTGCCGGGTGGGGTACGAGGAGACGACGACGAGCTGCTCGGCCTGCCGGGCGGTGAGCCCGAACTCCCCGCGGTGGTCGCGTACGTAGGCGAGCGCGACGTGCTCGGGAGCCCGCTTGGACGGCGGGGTCAGGTACCCCCCGGAGTTGAAGATCATCCGGGCGTGCCCGGTGGCGGGGTCACGCCGTACGGTCGGATCGGCGGGATCCGCGGCGCCCGGCGGGGCGGCGGTGGCCGGTCCGGGGGCCAGGGCCAGCAACAGGCCGGTGGTGGTCACCGCGGTCCACCACCGCGTCCGGAAACGCCATCTGGTCACGGCCTGAGCCTCCCGAGCGCCGACGCTTCCCCCAGGCCTGCTGTCGAGACCGCGTGCGCTCCGTGACGCTACTCACCAAGATCCACCCGTCAACGAGGCTCTCCGCCCGCCCCTCCCGCCCCACCCCATTCGCGCGCACCGCCCGCCGGGACCGCGCGGCCGGTCGCCGGAAAACCTCCGGCCGGGATCGTTGGCTCTCCGGCGTGAGCTGCGGGCCGCTACCGTGAAGCCATGCCCGCACTGCCCGACTGGATGCGCCCGCCGCGCGCGGAAGGCTGGTTCGCGGAGGACCTCGACCGCCTCCCCGAGGCACCCCGCCACACCGAGTCCGCCCACCGCGACCGCACGGTCAGACTCCGCAAGTACGCGGAGGCCGGCATCCCGCACTAGGTGCATCGAGGACGAGGACGGGGCACCCGTGGTCCACGTCTACGAGCTCGACGGACCGACCGGCGCCTACGCGCCCGCCGGCATCTTCCGGGGCACCCTCCGGCGCCCGGTCCCCTTCGAGATCGACCTGGACCTCGACACGCTCACGCCACCCCGAAGCAGCTGAAAGGAAGCCGCGAGGGCCCGCCGCGTCACCTGATTGCCCCTGCCGCGTTGCCCCCGGTCCACCCCGGCCATCGCATGGAGTGGGGAACGCGAGCCCGCACGGGCCCGCCGGAAGGCAGGAAAGGGCGCCATGTACGTTCGCAGCATCTATGCAACGGGTGATCCGGCCGACCTCGACGGGGTCGCCGAGGCGCTCCGGACCGAGGGGCGCGAGCTGCTGTCGGCGCAGCCGGGCTTTCGCGGGATGGGGCTGTTCGCCGACCGCGAGCTCGGCAAGCTCCTGGTGGGCTCGTGGTGGGAGGACGAGGCCTCCCGGCAGGCCAGCTACGAGAACCTGGGCAAGCGGCGGGCCGAGCTGATGGCACCCTTCGCGCGGACCATGACGGTCGACAACTGGGAGGCGGCCGTCGCCCGGCGCACGGAGGACCTCGGGCCCGGCGCGGGGTTCCGGCTGGTCCGCATGGACGTGCAGCCGTCCGACATCGACCTGCTGGTGGACACGTTCCGCGACACCGCGCTGCCCGGGCTCCAGAAGGTCGCCGGACTGTCCGGCATCTCCCTGCTCGTCGACCGCGACCGGGGCAGAGCCGCCGTCGGCGCGCTCTACACCGACCGCGACGCGCTCACGGCCTCCCGCGGCGCCGTCGCGGCGGTCCGCGGAAAAGCCGCGGCGAAGACCCGCGCGACCACCAGCAGCCTTGAGGAGTTCGAGGTGCTCCTCGCCACGGCGGTCCCCCACGCCTGAATCGGCGCGGCAATGCAGAAGGGGTCGGACTCGACGGAGTCCGACCCCTTCTGAACTGCAGGTTTGCCACGTCAGCGACGTGGTGTCACGTCATCCGCTCAGACGTTGAAGCGGAACGTCCAAGAAGCCTCTCACTCCCCAGTATTCCCAAGGGTTTCACCCCTCTGAAGGGGTGCTGGGTCAGCACCAAGTCAGCACCGTGTCGGTAGGTCAGCACGTCACGCTGCAAGCGCCGTCTCGGAAGCCTGACGGGGAACCGACGGACGTATCGCCTCCTGCATCACGTCCCGGCAGCGATCCCACGCCTCCGGCATGAGGTGCCCGTACGTGTCGACGGTCGTCTTGATGTTCCGGTGACCGAGCCAGCGGCTCACCTCGTGGATCGGTACGCCGTTCGCGAGAGCCGTCGAGGCGAAGAAGTGGCGCAGCGAGTGTGGCGTGTACTTCGGCTTCCCGTCGGGCTTCACCACACCGGCCGCCTTCAGCGCCTTGCGCCAGTGGTAGCCGTACGTAGAGGCCGTAGGCATCTTGCCCTTGCCGCGCTCACGCGGCGCGAACAGCGCCTCCAAGCCGTCGAGCTCGACCGTTCCCCACTTCTTCAGGTGCACCCCGATCTCCTGGTCGAGGAAGAGCGGCGTGGGCACGTCCCTGAACGCCTCCGCCGTACGGTGCTTCAGCGGGACAAAGCGCGTGACGCAGTCACCCTGGTTCGCCTTGGCGCTGATCTGTCGGCGCAGCCGGAGAAAGCCGTCCCGCTGACAGTCGGCCGAGAAGCCGAGAGTCTCGCTGATGCGCAGCCCGGCGCCCGCCTGAAGCCACACAGTGAGGCGGTACTGGTCGGACATAGCCGCCGCGATGGCGTACACCTCGGCAAGCGTTGGGATCTCGTCCGGGTCGACGGCTGCCCCCGCCGTCTTGAGTGGCGGCATCTCTTCGCACGGGTTGTCTGGTATCCGGCGCTCCTTCACGGCTGCCGTCATCATGCTGCGCAGGATGTTCATACGGTCGTTTACCGTCGCGGCCGTCAGCCCGCGGGCCGTCATGGCGGTCTGGAGCTTCTTCACGTCGGCCGCGGTCAGGCCGGCGAGTGTGCGGGAGCCCAGCTCCGGGATCAGGTGGTTGGAGAGGAAGCCTTGGTAGTTACGCCGGGTGGATTCGTTCACCTGGTGCTGCGCCAGCCACTCCTCGGCCCACTTCCTCAGCGAGATCTGACCAAGCTGGGGGTCGATGTAGGCGCCCGATCGCTTGTCGTTCTCCGCCTTGATGCCGAAGGCTTCGGCTTCCTTCTTCGTGGGGAACGACTTCTCCCGCTGACGCCCACTCCGTCCGCCGGGCTCCCTGTATCGGACGGTCCACAGGTGCGCGCACCGGGTCCGGTTCCGGCAGTCACACTTCTTCAGCACCTGCATCGGGCTTCATCCCCCTGAGTATCGCGTTCGCCTTGTCGGTCAGCCGACCGCCCGCCTTGCCCTCGACCTTCGTCAGAAATCCCCGCTGCCGGGCAGCACGGAGATGACCCTTCACAGTGGCCGGATTCAAATCGAATCCCACCGCCAGGCGCTGCGCCGGGGCACGCTCTCCCGCATCCACGAAGTGCACGTAGAGGGCAGACAGCACCGCCAGCCGCTCGTCCGTGAGACCGCTCGGGAGGGAAGCCAGCCGCTCGCCAAGCTGGCGACTATCCATGTCAGCAGCCTTCTCAAGCGACCGCATCGCGGCGAAGTCCTGGCTCGGCGTCGTGTTGATCCGCCGTAGAACGGTGCTGGAGATGCCACGCGCGATCTCCTGCGGGTCAGCGTCGTCCGCAGGAACCACGTGGACCTCTCGTGGACCTACCGTTCCGCCGGCGCCCTCTGGCCAGTACATGGTCACCACCCATGCGCCCGTGCGCTTGATGACGGTCACACCATCCCGCGGTTCGGCTCCTGGTGGCTGAGGTGTCGAGTTCATAGCTGCACCGTAAGCAGGTGACGCAGCCTGGTCAAGTCCGGATTAGACAGAGCCGGACTTGACTAAGCCGAACTGACTCGCTCAGGATGTGCAGGTCTGCCCCTCCGTCGATAGGAGTCCGCCGTTGCACCACCACCGCCTCATGACCGTTGACGAGCTGGCCGAGTACCTGGGCAAGAAGTCCGCCTGGATCTACAACAACCACCGGACACTCGGCATCCCGTCGCGGAAGGTCGGCGGCAGCCTGCGCTTCCGGCTGTCAGAGGTCGACCTCTGGATCGACCGGGAGTGTCCGGTCTCAGCCTGACGGCGCTTCCCCATTCCCAACTGACCGAAATGAGGTCATATGATCCCGCCGCCCGGCGGGAGGACACCGGCGCGCACACGTGCGCCTCGAAGGAGGGAGGACTGCCAACATGCAGCCCGACGGCATCAACTTCGGCACCGGCATCTACTGGAGTGCCGTCTCCAAGAGTGAGTGCGAACGCTTCGCTCGGGACCCCGGTCTCGGAGACCTGAGCCTGCGCCTCTACTTCGCGGCCATCTGGCGAATGAATGCGATCGGCCATGCCGAGTTCTTCACCGGCGAACTTGCCGAGGTACTCGCCGACAAGAGCAACAGACCGCTCAGCGGGTCGGGCCTGCCGAACGCCATCAAACGCGCCAAGACGAAGGGGCTCGTCGGCGCCGACTCCAACTCGCGGTGTCTCACGCTGCCGCACCACCACGTCCAGACTGCGAAGGGCGGCAGGTCGTGCCGCACCCACGGTGTGCGCTCGGCCTGGCAGTACAAGGCCAGTACCTCACGGGCAGCGTGACCCCGGTTCACCTCACGCGTGAACCACTGACCATTCCTGCCAGGGGCTATCTCTTCAGCTTTTCTCTATCTAGTTCAACGGCAAGAGGAAGCAGCCCTCCCCACTGGTGAGAGCGGGGCCGTAAGGCCGCAAAGTCCCAAGCTTGAAGAGGGCCGCTTCGCGGCCCCCATCGCAAACCCAGCGGCACGAGGGAAGCAACAGTGCCGGCCCCGGAGGGCCGACAGAAGCCGTACAGCTCGATGGCGAAGCTACGCGGGGCGCGACAGCGCCACCAGACAGAGACGCCATCGACAGAGCGGCCCCGAAGGAGCCGTCCAGTCCGAAGGAGCCGTCCAGTCCGAAGCAGACAAGTCCTGTCGTCCCCGGCCGCTACGCGGCCATCTGTACGTAGTCCCTTACCTCGTGGCCGCCATGGCGGCCCACTCGGCGCGGTTCCACCTCATTGTCTACGGCAGGTGACCTAAGAGTCCGACCGGAGCCCCTCCGTGACGCCCACGTGGAGAAGCACATCAGGGGTTAACGACAACTCCGATCGATCCGCTGTCCCCAGCCCTCGCCACAGGCACCGTGCCGTCACTCACCAGGTCAAGGACCGTATCGGCGTGTTCCCTGATCAGGTAGTCCATGGCGTGCTCGGTCGACGACTGGTACTCAAGCTGCTCGCTGTAGAAGCGAAGTCGCTCCTGGGCATCCTCAATGATCTCGCCCCAGGTTCGCACCCAGATCCGGTACGTGGGCTGCGTGACGGCGCATCCGGGCATCCGGTCCGGCTGGTGGGCGAGTTGGCGGAGGCCGTCGTCCATAGCATTGCCGACGAGCCAGAAGTCCCAGGTCACCTTGGGGTCCCGGAACCTGTCGTCGTTCATGACCGCCTGCGCGTAGCTGTTGATCTGCGAGAACTCGGTCATACCAAGGGTGACGCTCGACCTCTTGAGTTCCACCACGAGATGGTGGCGCTCCCCCTTTCGCTGCCGGGCGGCACGGGACAGCATCAGGTCGACGATCCCCCGGCTCCCGTCCTCTCTCAGGACAGGGTCCGGAGCTGGCGCGTCCCGGCCGAGCAGACGGCAATGCTGCCTCAGCACCTCGTTCAGACTCCGGTCGCTGACGTGCAACCCGTACTCCTCGCCGAAGATCCAGCACTCGTTCTCCAGGATCCGATGCAGCTCGGTGCGCTCCTTGACCCGTCCCTTGGCCACGGGTTCAAAGACGAGGTGCTCCAGAGCCGACAGGAAGTCGAGACGTCCGGTCGTCGCTGTCGACGCCTTGATCAGGGCAGACAGCGGCGTACGATCCAGCAGTCGGCTGAGTTCCGTCTGCTCCTGCTTGGAGAGCGCGAAGAGCTCCTCAGCGATGCGCAGCACCTCGCCCGGCTCGTGGGTCAGGACGGAGCGCAGAAGCGCGAAGGACACCTTCTGGGCCCTTTTGCTCGCCGGCAGGTGCCGGACGACCGCGGTCGCCACGGCGTCGAAGGTCTCGCGCTCCGCACGCTCCTGGTCGTTGGCGGGCTCACCTGTATACGGGTAGAAACCCTCTGCACGCCACGAGTCGACGAGCTCACGACGACGTTCGTCGGCGCGGGAGCGGAAGTGCTCACGCATACGCTCCCGGGCTTCGGCCAGCACCTCGGCAGCGGGCCCCTCCGGTGTCCAATCGGCGAAGGCGAGGTCGCCGACCGAATCGTCCTCGAACCCCGACCAGGACAGGTACGCCGTGAAGTGGAAGCCGGGAGCCTGGATCTCCGGCTTCAGCTGCGCCAAGGACATACCTCGGCCGTCGCAGAGGATCAGAGCCCGGGAGTACGGACGCGACCATTCGATGATCTTCAGCTGGGCCGGCGGATGAGAACTGCCCGGCGGAGTCGCCACCTCGTACGTATCGACGTGCACTTGCTCCGAAGCCGGGTCCAGCCGCGTCCCGTCATAGGTGATGCAGATGTCCGGGTACGCCTCCAGGTGGAGCGCGAAGGCAGCAGTGAGCGCGGTACGGGCGGCGTCCTCGGTCAGCTTCTGGAGGTCCTCACCGCCGAACGCCTCGAAGACCGTCCCCATTGCGTCGGCCGTCGGCTCGGGATCGCTGACGTCGAACTCGTCCATAGAGCTGCGATCGGACTCGATGACCACACGACGGCGGATCCCCTTCGTACCGCTCACGCTGGTCCAGCGCACCTCGCTGCCGAGTGCGAAGGCCCGGACTCGGCCTCGCCCGTTCTTCCCGTGCAGCACGCGCTTCTTGACCTCGCTGACCTGCGTGCGCTTCTTCCAGGACGTACCGATCTGCTCGAAGTAGTCGCCGCACTTCTCCGCCGCGATACCAGTGCCGTCGTCGATCACGGCGACCCGGTCGACTCCACCGAAGTCATTGCGCTCAAGCATGACGGTGACAGTCTCGGCGTCCGCGTCGAGAGAGTTCCAGATCAGCTCCTCGACGGCTCCGACGGGATGGCGCAGGCGTGCCAGCTCCTCGACGTGCCCCCGCCCTACGGTCAACCGAAGCTTCGCCATGGGGTCAGCACCTTCCGCGTCATCGTCATCTAATGGGACTGAGGGGAAGCTGAACACCTCCCCCATCTTTAACTCGCATAGCTGATAAACGTCACTCGGTATTTTCGAGCAACGGAAATGTGTCCACTGTCCCTACGGGCTTCAGAGCAGACATGGGGCTGTTGCCGTTTCCTCGCTGCATTCAACGCCCCGCCCATAGCTCGTCAGAGAGCGGTGCGTCATTCAGGCGATCACGGCGACTACGCCAGTCCGGCAGGAAGCCATCCATCAGCTGGGCGAAGCGCTGGCCGTGTCCCCGTTCGAGATAGTGGACCATCTCGTGAACGACGACGTACTCAAGGCACTCTGGATGCTTCTTGGCCAGTTCGGAGTTGAACCACAGGCGGCGAGTCTCCCGGTTGCAGGAGCCCCACTTGGTCTTCATCCGGCGGATACCCCACCACGGCACCGAAACCCCGAGCTTGGTCTCCCAGCGCTCGATGAGCGCAGGGATCGCCTGACGGAGTTGCTCACGACACCACCGGTCGAGCAGGTCGCGACGGCGCTCCTCACCTGTCCCGCTCGGCACGTAGAGCAGCATTCGGTCGCCGTCGATTTCTACATGCGGGCGTCCCGGTCGCTCGATGACCTTCAGGCGTCGTCGCACACCCCACACGTAGTGGGACTCTCCGCTGACCATCTCGCGCACTGACTGACGCTCAGCCGAGCGCAGTTGATCCTGCTGACGCTTGATCCACGGCAACCGCTGGATGACGGCCAGGCGGACCTGATCGTCATCCAGCTGCTGAGGCGCGGCCACCCGGACGCGCCCTATGGGGGGGTACACGCCGATGTGCAGGTTCTTGATGTCCTTGTAGACCACGTGGACGTCAATGCCCCGGACTGCGAGACGGGCGCTAGTGGTACTCATGCCTTGCCTTCACCAGTTCAAGGAGCTCATCAAGCCGGTCGAAATCGTCGGGCAGCGCTCGCTTCAGCGCGTTCCGAACCTTCCGCTCCCTTAACGGGTTACCCACCCATGCATGCGGCTTGGAGTGGAGCACCGCGGTGTCGACCTCGACAGCCAGTCGCTCATCAGGGAGGAAGAAGTCGACCAAGGCCCGCTTCGCCCCGTTGTTGGCCCAGGCGGGGTACTTGTACGTGTCGTCGGACTCTCCTCTGCCGAGCTGCGCGGCAGTCTCCAGCAGTTTGGTGAGGTAGTCCTGATACTCGATCGCGCCCTGGCGCCGCTTCTCGATTATGGCGTCGAGCAGCTCCGACATCTTGTCGAAGTACTTCGGGTTCGTCGCATGCTCTTCAATGATCAGCTTGCGCATGTTGTTGGCGACCGTCTCGGCGACGGCCTCAGGGCTGCTCTTGATTCCCTTTGGCAGCTTGTCGAGGGCCCCGGCACCCAGTTCGACGATGAGTTGAACGAGGCCTGTGTCCTCGAAGTCGGACACGGTCGCGGACGCGTCCGCCTGGATGTAGGTGTCCAGAAGGAACCGCATGCCGGCCTCGTACTGCTTGAAGTCGACGTCCTCACCGGCTCCGAGCTTCACCTCGTCGCGGACATCCGTGTAGTGCCGGATTTCAGCACGGATGTCCTCGGCCTCCTGGCTGGTGTATCCGGCGGCCTCCATGTCGTTGGCCAGGTTAGCGAAAGCCCGCGTAACCGCGGCAACGGCCTTGTAGAGCTCGACACGCTTGGGCTCGTTGGCTTTGAGCTGCTCGGCGTTGCCGGGATCAGCCGCACAGAAGTACTGCTGGTACTGGAGCGTGTTCCGGGGCTGCGCAACCACCTCGCAGAGCGCGCGGATTCGTTCCAGCGCTTCGTCGAGAGCCTCTCGCCCCTTCTCGATCCGGTCAGTCAGCAGGCCCTCGATGTCTTGTGGTTCGTACCCGTCGAGTGCCCCGGACGTGTAGTCGGTGATGGCGTCCTGTAGGGAGTTGAACAGGTCGCGATAGTCGACGATGCAGCCGAACTCCTTGTCATCTCCGTCGAGTCGGTTGACCCGGCAGATCGCCTGGAACAGGCCGTGATCGCTCATCTTCTTGTCGATGTAGAGGTACGTGGCGCTCGGCGCATCGAACCCGGTCAGGAGCTTGTCGACGACGATAAGCAGGCGCATCCGGCCGGGCTCCTCGACAAACTGCCGCTTGACCTCTTTCTCGAACTGGTCGACCTTCGTCATGGCGGCGTCTTCGGACTCGCCAAAGTGGTCGGCAAGCATCCTTCGATAGATGTCGTACTGACGCAGTTTCTCCGTCTGGCCTGCGCCGGAGTCCTCCTTGGAAATATCTCCTGGACTCGGGGCGTAGCTGGTGACGATGGCGCACTTCCCTCGGAAGCCCGCGTTGCAGAACAGCTCGTAGAACTTGCATGCCTGGTAGATACTCTCGCCCACGAGCATGGCGTTACCGCGCCCGTCCATCAGGCGGGGCTTGGTCTCCATGTCGAGCAGGATGTCCTGCACGATCTGCTTCGCCCGGGGTTCGGAGGAGACGACCTTCTGCATCGTGCCCCAGCGCTTCTTCAACTCCGCCTTGGACAGATCGGTCATGCCGCGGGTCTTGGCCTCGAACCACTTGTCCACCTGCGCCGGCGATGTCAGGTGCTGGTCGATGGAGCGGGCCTCGTAGCAAAGGTCGAGCACCACGCCGTCCTCGACGGCCTCGTCGAACTTGTAGGTGTGGATAAACGACCCAAACTTCTCCATGCTGGTGGCCTTGTCCGCCTTGAGCAGCGGCGTCCCCGTGAACCCGATGAACATGGCGCCCGGCAACAGGTCCTTCATCGCGTCGTGCATCATGCCGGACTGGGTGCGGTGGGCCTCGTCGACGAAGACGAAGAGGTTGCCCTTGGCCTTGAAGCCCTTGGGGATCCTGGCCTTGAGCTCCTTGATGAACTCGTTGTCGGCCTTCGATCCGTCCTTACCATCCGCCGAGCTACCGAACTTGTGCACAAGAGAGCAGATGAGCCACTCGGCAGACTTGTTCAGAGTGTCCAGGAGGTCCACGCCACTACTGGTGCGATAGATCTGTTCGTTGACGCCGTTGAAGACCTTCTCGATCTGCTCGTCCAGCTCGGTGCGATCGGTGATCAGCAGGACTCGGGCGTCGTCTTGGTGCTCCCGGATCCACTTCGCCAGCCACACCATCGTGAGCGACTTCCCCGAACCCTGGGTGTGCCAGATGATGCCGCCCTCACGCCGACCGATACGTTCCTGCGCGGCCTTGACGCCAAAGTACTGGTTGTGGCGGCACGCTTTACGGACACCAGCGTCGAAGACGGTGAAGTCATGGATCAACTCAAGCAGCCGCTCCTTGCCGCACATCTGGAGCAGCGCGCGATCCAAGGGCTCCTCGACACCGGAGGGCTCTTTCCATTGCAGCCAGTACTTCTCGGGTGTGTCGATGACGCCGTAGCGAAGGCCCTCCACGTCATTGCCGGCCAGCACTAGCTGGACTGTGGAGAAGAACGACCGGATGAACTGTGGCTTCTGATTGCCAATGGTCTGTCGGATGCCCTCGCTTACGGCCACTCGGGAGCGCTTGAGTTCCAGAGTCACCAGAGCCAGGCCGTTGACGTAGAGCACGATGTCGGGCCGCTTCGTTTGCCGACCGACGATCGTCACTTCCTCAACGACGACGAAGTCATTGGCTTGCGGGTCGGTCCAGTCGATGAGCCAAACCGTCTCGTACTGCTCACCAGCGCCCGGCTTAACCTTCACCCCGTAACGCAGCAGTTCGTAGACGTCTCGGTTCGCCTCGTATAGGTCACGACCGCTACCGAGCGCGGCGGCCTTCTTCAGCTGGTCGATCGCTTTGCTGACGAGGGTGCTGTCGTATCCGCGGGCGCAGAGATTCTGCTCCAGCAGCTCGGCCTCGATGTTCGAGTTGCCCGCGCGGTACTCCCAGCTGCCAAGGTGGCGGTAGCCCAGCCGCTCCTTGAATAGCTGCACGACCCGGTTCTGAGCCTCGCGCTCGACCTGCCCCACATCGCTCATGCCGTTGCCTCCCCCTGAACAGGCAGGCGCGTCCGTCCTGTGAGGAGCTCCTGCGTCATCCCGATCTTCACGTTGCGGGCCTTGTCGAGGCGCGTATGGAGACCCACGACCTCAGTGTCCGCGTCATCGAGCACCTCACGGATCGCGCACTGCTCTTCGATACCAGGGAGCTGGACCTCAACACCCTCAATCCGCCGTGCGGTGAGGCTCGGCACCCCCGACGCCTCGTTCATCGACCTCCAGTCCACGGTGAGGAAGAGGTAGTAGAGGTAGCGGGGGTCCGCCGCGGCTGAGATCTCCGTATAGAAGAGCGTGTCGACCGTCCAGAAGGGGGTCGCCTGGAACTGCGGGCGATCGATAGTTCCCTTACGCCCGATCAGCACGGACGGCCTGCTGTACAGCGGCTCCTTCGCCCAGCCGATCCGCCCGCCGGTGGCAAGAATGGGGTAGATGCCCGACGGCACTTCCACAGCCCTCTGGTTCTTGCCGTGACACACCCTCAGCACGTTTCCGAGCGATGTCTCACGCCACGGATCTGTGAAGCCGGGCAACCTGGTCCGCCCTGTCAAGAGCTGTTGCATAAGACCTTGCTTGACTGCCTCCTTCTTAGCGATCAAGCATTCGAGGGATTCGATGTACTCATCCGCGTCCGAGAGCACCTCGGCGATCCGGTCCTGCTCGCCTCTCGGCGGCAGAAGGATCTCCACAGCACCCAATTTAGCCGGGGACGTATGCTTCACCTTAGTGCCGGCGGCGGTTTCGGTAACCGACTTCCGAAACTCGAATGAGTTGAACATGTAGTACAAATACTTGAGCGAAACGTCATCAACCTTGGCCTGGATCCGGCCAATTCGCTGATTATGCAGCCACCTGCTTGCGCCCGGAACCCAAGCCGTACTGCCGAGCAACCCTTCGGCTTGCTCGGTCATCGCAACAATCAGATCTCCCGCGTCGAGCCGGTAGCCCTCCAGAATGTCACCGCTGTAATATCGCTGCTTTTCCCCCGTGTGGCGAAACCCGCCCGATTCCAGAAAGTTTCCGGGTGTGGTGATTGCATCCCTTCCATACTCGGAGAAGTATTCACCCTTGAAGGCAAACCCGTGCGAAATGCTGACCAGGTCGGACACCGACGCCGAACGCCAGCCCCGCGGTGGAACCGCGTAGATCATTTCACCCCCATATTGGCGATGTGTGCCACTACGAGGCTCTCTAGCTTCGCTAGGCCAGTCCCTAGGTCGTCGACCGTCTCTGCATATCGTTCGCCGAGTTCCTGGATCCGGCTCACCAAGGCCAGAGTCAACGCCTCAGCTTCGGAAGTCACACGCACGGTGAGCGTCGTCCGCCATTTGTCGTCGAGCACCAGAGCCCTCACCTCACCATCTGTGAGGTCGCCGTACTTCTTCAGAGTTGTAAGGTGGAGCGCCGCCTCCTCCTCCTTCGCAGCCTTTTTGGCCACCGCCTCCGCGTTGTACAACGTGATCAGGTGCGCCAAAGCTGCGACTTCATCGACGTCCGTACCCTCGTGTCGCGCCTTCTTCAGGCGGGCCGAAGCGAGTACCTTGTTGATCTTTTCATCCTCCATCGCTTCCGCCAGGAGCCCATTCTCGACGGCATGCTCCTCGATGTACTCCTCGACCACGCGGCTCGCCTCCTCCCATGCCGACATGAGTTCATCGACCTCGGCGCGTTCCTTAGCGAAGTAACGCTCGACGATCAGATCCGGCGGGATGAGGTCCATCTTGTACTTGACGGCGCTGCGACCGGTGCCCACAACGAGGTCAGGTGTCTCGGAAAGCTTCCTGTCCTTATCTACCACGATCTTGCGAGGCTTTGCCGCTTCGAGCCAACCGTCGTTCATGACCATGAAGACGTCGTCGTGCATGACGTCGTGCCAGTACGTCATGAGCTGTTCGTAGACGTCGTACTCGTCCAGCAACGGCACTGGTTTGAAACGGGCGAGCAGGTCGTCACCGAGAGCGGCGATGAGGTCGTTTGGCCGAGTAGTCTCGTCGATCCCTTCGAGCCGCTTGCGATGGGCGTCGAACCACTCAGTAGTGAGTTCCCTGGCCTCTTCGGTGAACTTCTGGAACTCGGGGGAATCAAGGACCGCTTGCTGAACCTGGCTGACATCGATGGTCAGGTCGCTGTAGCCAGGTCGGTTCGGCTGGAACAGCTGGCTGCGCAACTGCGGGAAGGCGTCCCAGTAGCCGCTGAGCGCGTCGAGATCACGGTCAGGGGTACCGCCATGCATGTGTGCGTGGAGGTCCTGGATGTCCTCGGGCTCAGAGGAGTCGATGTAGCGGGGGATGTTGAGGTTGTAGTCGTTCTTCGGGTCGGCGATCTCCGACAGCGGGACCATGCGCGAGTAGCGGTCGATCGTGGTCTGCCGCGTAAAGACGTCGACGATCTTGTGGATGTCCTGGCTGCGGAGGCGGTTCTTGTTGCCGTCCTTAATGAAGCCCTTGGACGCGTCGATCATGAAGACGCCGGTACGGCCGACAGCGTTCTCCTTGTCCAGAACGATGATGCAGGCCGGGATGCCAGTCCCGTAGAAGAGGTTCACGGGCAGGCCGATGATGCCCTTGATGAACCCCTGCTTCAGCAGACGTTGGCGGATGCCAGCTTCGGCGTGGCCGCGGAAGAGCACGCCATGCGGAAGGATAACCGCGGCCTTGCCCGTGCTCTTGAGCGACTTGAGGATGTGCAGCAGGAAGGCGTAGTCGCCGTTCTTCTCCGGCGGCCGGCCGTACTCGAAGCGGCCGTACTCCTGCTCCAGCCCGTTGCTCCAGGACTTGATCGAGAACGGCGGGTTGGCCACGGCGAAGTCGAACGTCTGGAGAGCGTTACCGTTGGTGAACTGAGGGCTCGTAATCGTGTCGCCCTTGAGGATCTCGGCGTCCTCGTTCCCGTGCAGGATCATGTTCATCTTGGACAGCGCCCACGTGGCGTTGTCCTTCTCCTGGCCGTAGATCGTGATACCGCGTGAGGTCTCGGCAGCGACCTTCAGGAGAAGCGAGCCGGAGCCGCAGGTCGGGTCGTAGACCGTCTGGTCCTGGCGGGTGGCCTTGGTGATGCCGACCACCTTGGCCAGCACGCGGGATACCTCGGCGGGGGTGTAGAACTGGCCCTTGCTCTTACCGGACTCCGTGGCGAAGTGGCGCATGAGGTACTCGTAGGCATCGCCGAGGAGATCGTCGCCCTCGGCTCGGGAGCCTCGGAAGTCGAGGTCGCTGAAGATCGTGACCAGCTTGGACAGCCGGTCCTGGATCTCTTTGCCCTTGCCGAGTTTCTCCTCGTCGTTGAAGTCGGCGAGGTCGATGACGTTACGCAGGTCGTTCGCCTCGGCAAGCCGACTGATGATCTTGTTGAAGCGGTCGCCGATCTCCTTGTCACCCTTGGCGGCGACCATGTCGTCGAAGGAGCCGCCGGGCGGGACGTCGATGAGACTGTCGGGGTCTGCCTTGGCCTTGTCGGAGACGTACTTCACGAAGAGCAGCGTGAGGATGTAGTCCTTGTACTGTCCGGCGTCCATCCCGCCGCGCAGCTCGTCGCAGCTCTTCCAGAGCGAGCTGTAGAGGTCTGTCTTCTTGAGGGCCAAGGCTCTTCTTCCCGATATGTCATGGCGGTCGCGCGGGCCGCCAACCCTGATGCCGGCGGCGTGACGCACGTCGCGCGGCCGTTTCCAGCCGTCGATGCGAGTTCCACGCAAGCGGCAGGCGAGTCCACCCGGGAAGCGTAGTAGAGAAAGCGGCAGAGCTGCCTTGTATGGGAAGAGAGGCACCTTGCGGCCGACGCCAAGCAGAGCCGCCCGGCGGGCGGGCCACAGAGCGAAGACGGCAATCGGCTGCGGCGGCCAAAGGATGCACCTTCAAGAAGACGCGAAGACGTACGAGCGCCACGGAACCTGATCGGGCGATGTCAGGTGATTGCCTGACAGGCGAGGGACAGGTCCGGTAGATCTGTGCCCGTGACTGACTCCACGCCCAGTGAACCCATCCCCGAGGACGGCGAGCCCACCTCTTTCGCCAAGGCGAAGGGCTGGGTCAGCAAGCATAAGCCGAAGATCCTCGCCGTGGCCGGCACGGTCGGCAGCGCGGCTCTGGCCATCGCCGTCCTGGCCGCTAGGCATGCCGAGGAACAGAACGTCGCCGAGGAGTCCCAGGACACCGGGTCGGCCGCCGACTCTGCAGAGGAGAAGGAGCAGCGGAACCCGCCCACCAAGCACAACGTCGCCCCGCACAAGAGACGGCTCGCAGACGGCCGCGAGATCGACGTGTCGGGTTACGAGCGGGGCGGCTCCTCGGAAGACGAGGACGAGGACCCCGGCGAAGCCGCGGCCTGAGCGCTTCTCATTCCTGTGCAGTGCCGACGGATGCCCTGCAGAACGGTTGGATCACCGCTGACCTGCGGCTTCTATAGCCGCCGGAGGGAGCGCCACAGCTGCCCCGTCGCCCCTGGAACCGTGGCAGAACCCGAGCTGCTAAGACGCGGCGGCCGACGACGGGCCCCTTCGGGGGGCGTACTCCCACCCCCGCTCTCACCTCTGGCTCTTCACCCCGCCCGCCGCCGTCCGTACGATCCGCGCATGATCAAGCTGACGTGGGCCCTGGTGGCCGAGCACATGGATGAGTGGACCGGGGACGACGCGGCGCAGGGCGCGGCCGTACTCGAAGCCAGGGTGGGGGCCTCGGTCGAGGCGAGCGGCATGAAGCCGGAGGCCGTGCAGCATTGGCGTACGGACTTCCTGACCCCCGTGGTCACGTCGCTGCGCACGGAAGGCGCGGCAGCTCTCGCCAGGGGAGAATCATGGAGCCGGGCGGCCGGGCCGTTCATGGCCTGCGCATCCCCGCTCAGCTGAACACAGCCCGTCTCGTGAGCCAGGCAGGCTGACCGGCTCGCCGAGTGGCGCGGAGCCTTGGAGCCGCGATGAAGCTCAGGGCTCAGCTGTGCGCCTTGCGGCGCGTTCCTCCTTCTCCCGGAGCATCGCCTGGTAGGCCGCCTCCACCTGTTCCGTCGGGAAGCCGAACCTGTTGAGCACCCGCCAGACATCCTCGGCCGTCGGCTCCGGGGCATTGGCCAGCTGTTGTTCGATCCACTCCCCCTTAGTCATCGTCTTCTTCGGCTCGGAACGCTTCGCCATGGGTTTCGTCCTGTTCGATCTCATACGGAGGCCCGTGTCTGTGTCGCGTGCTGGGGCCGTCGGCGTCGCCTCCAGCGCGTCTGACGGCAACTGAAGCAAGGGACGCTCGGGTCGCCGTCACCCCGCCCGCACCACCAGAGCGAACGACGTGCACACCCGCCTGAATCCCTCGTGGCCGGTGCGTCCCGTGTGCCCCATGCACTCGATGTCCACGGCCGCCCCGTCCTCGGAAGGCGTCGCCGACCAGTCGCAGCGGAGGCACTCGGCCTCGAACGTCACGTCGGTGTCTGGGTGCTGGGTGATCCGATGCGTGACGTACCACAGCACAGCGCGGGGCATCACTCGCCCCCGTGCGCGTCCCGCAGGTGTGCGCGCAGGGTCACGTTCATGTCGGACACCTTGGAGTAGTCCCAGACCGACCCGGCGTTGGCCCGTTGTACCGCGAGGCCGAGGCAGTCCCGGCAGCCCGGGACGGGTTCTGGCCGTGCCGGCGGTAGGGAAGAAGCCACCGGCTCCGGCAGCGTCGACGGTTCTCCGTGCATCTCGTATGCCTCCCCGCATCTCGTCGAGAAGGCCATGGTCAGCCGGTCCGAGGGGCCGAAGCTAGGGCGTTTCCCGTTCGCGCAAGAACGCGTCCCGGATGCCCTCGACTAGGTCGCGCATTGCGTCCCCGGCAAGGGACACGGAGGCGAAGCGGTCGAACTTCTCGACGTACAGGGAGACGTCCCGTGGCTCGGTGACGACCACCTCGGCGTGTGTCGTCTCGACCGTCACCACACGGTCGTCCCGGATGACGAAGGAGTGACCGGGCACGTCGCGCTGCGGCGCGTCGAGGGGGGCCACGCGCACGTCCACGTTCGGCAGGCGGGACACCGACACTACGCGGTCCAGCTGGCCCGCCATCATCGCGGGCGGAAGGAGACGCCAGCGCAGGACGGGTTCCGTAACCACGAAGTGCAGGGCTTTGCTGGTGTCGTACAGGACGCGTTGCCGCTCGATCCGGGCGGAGACCGTACGGGAGAGCTGTTCGTCCGTGAGGCCCTTCGGCTCCAACACTGCCCGGATGTATTCGGGCGTCTGGAGCAGACCGGGAACCAGGGACGGCTGGAAGAGGCGCAGGAGCGTCATAGAGGACTCCAACGCCCTGATCTGCTCCTGCTTCTTGTGGTAGCCCATGCGCCGAAAGAGGCGCCATGCGGTTGCCTCTGTGGCCTGTGCGCGGGCTACAGCGAGGTACTCGGCCTTGATCTCCGGGGACACGTCCAAAGCCGTGAGGATGCGTTCCACGTCCGCCGTCGCCGGGGCCACACGGCCGTTCTCGATCTTCGACAGCTTGGCGGTCGACATGACTGCGCTGCGGGCGACGACCTTGGCCTCCTTGCCGGACGCCTGCCGCAGCGCCCGCAGCGCGGCACCGAGTTCTGCCTGATTCACGCTGCTCCGTGCTTCCCCCACCACTCGGTGAAGGGCACCGACATGGCCAGGGCGACGCTTCGATACGTCGCGTACTCGGACTCCTCGCCCGTGGGCAACGCCCCCGGTGCCGGGACGAACGTCGGCCCGGTGAACGCGCCGTTCTCGTCGTAGTTGAGCACCACAGGCTCGCGGCCGTCGAAGAGCCAGAAATCGGGCACACCCTCCAGCGGATTCGGGCGGTCGGTCGTGTCGAGGATGTGGAACTCCTCACCCGCCGTCATGTTCGTCTGGTAACCCCAGCTCAGCTCGTAGCGGAGGTACGGCGTGAGCGGACGGGACAGGACGTGGACGCGCACCATGCGCTTTCCGCTCTCCGTCGCCTTGCGCACGGTCTCCAACCAGCCCGCGTTGTAGTCCGCGGGCTTGGGCTCCCCCGCGAGGAAGGCGCGAAAGGCGGCGGGGTTTCCCGAGTTGCTGTAGTCGTCGAGGGTCTCCAGCCGGAACGCCTCCTCCTGGAAGGTGGAGAAGCGGGCGGCCAGGTCGTTAGATGCGCTGATCACGGATTGCCTTCCGGATGAGGTCCATCGGGATTTCCACCAGGGCTTCGCCCTCCGGCACGTCGAGGCCGTGTCCACTCGGCACGCCTCCCTGCACGATCAGGGTTCCCTTGTCGGTCGCGTACAGGGTGGGACAGTCCCCGTTCTCACAGGTCGTGGCCAGCTTCGTCAGCCTCATACGGTGCCCCCTCGTTCCCGTGCTCCGGTGTTCCGTTCATCGTTCCCAGCCGGCGGCCTGCACAACAAGAGGTTCGGGTTTCTAGAACGGGAAACCGGTCCGCCGTCGCTTCGTCCGGGTGAATCCCTTCGGCTACTCCCCCATCGGAGCCCCAGGTCAGAGCCTCCGCAAGCCGCCGCCAGGGTCAGCACCAAGTCAGCACGCTCCCCGGAAAAGCCCGGAATCAGCCGGAGAAAACAGGAAGGGGACAGACCCGAAGATCTGGCCCCTGACCTGAGGTTTCTTGCCCTGACCAGCCACTTCAGCCGATCAAGGAATCAGGCACTACACGTTGAAGCGGAATTCGACTACGTCGCCGTCCTGCATGACGTAGTCCTTGCCCTCCATGCGGGCCTTGCCCTTGGCGCGGGCTTCGGGGACCGAGCCGCATTCGACCAGGTCCGCGAAGGAGATGACCTCGGCCTTGATGAAGCCGCGCTGGAAGTCGGTGTGGATCACGCCGGCCGCCTCGGGGGCCGTCGCGCCCTGCTTGATCGTCCAGGCGCGGGTTTCCTTCGGGCCGGCCGTCAGGTAGGTCTGCAGGCCCAGGGTGGCGAAGCCGACGCGGCCGAGGGTGGCGAGGCCCGGCTCCTCCTGGCCGACCGACTGGAGGAGTTCGAGGGCCTCCTCGTCGTCCAGCTCCGAGAGGTCCTGCTCCAGCTTCGCGTTCAGGAAGATGGCCTCCGCCGGGGCGACCAGGGCGCTCTGCTCCGCCTTGAAGGCGTCGTCCACGAGCTCGTCCTCGTCCACGTTGAAGACGTAGAGGAACGGCTTCGTGGTCAGCAGGTGCAGCTCGTGGAGGAGGTCGCCCTGCTCCGTGCCCTTCGTGATGCCGTGCGAGAAGAGGGTGTCGCCCGCTTCGAGGATCTTCTGGGCCTTCTCGACCGCCGCCAGGACCGCGACCTTGTCCTTCTGGAGGCGGGACTCCTTCGTCAGGCGCGGCACCGCCTTCTCGATGGACTGCAGGTCGGCGAGGATCAGCTCGGTGTTGATCGTCTCGATGTCGTCCTTCGGCGAGACCTTGCCGTCGACGTGCACGACGTTCTCGTCCTTGAAGGCACGGATGACCTGGCAGATCGCGTCCGACTCGCGGATGTTCGCGAGGAACTTGTTGCCGAGGCCCTCGCCCTCCGAGGCGCCGCGCACGATGCCCGCGATGTCGACGAAGTCGACCGTCGCCGGCAGGACGCGCTGCGAGCCGAAGATGCCGGCGAGCACGGCCAGGCGCGGGTCCGGTACGCCGACGACGCCGACGTTCGGCTCGATGGTGGCGAACGGGTAGTTGGCCGCCAGCACGTCGTTCTTGGTCAGGGCGTTGAACAGGGTCGACTTGCCGACATTCGGCAGGCCGACGATTCCGATCGTGAGCGACACGTTGGCGACTTCCCGTAGCTGGAGGGGGCGGCGGCCCGGGAGTGGGCCACCGGACAGTTTACTTTCCGATGAGTGGCAGTCGTTGTACGCGTGTCCCCACACCGATACCGCGCTCGGCCCGCCTAGCGTGGTGGGGTGGAGCACTACAGGACGCGTTCGGTGGATCACCCGCAGCGACAGCAGCAACCGCAGCAGCCGCGCCGCCCCGCCCCGGAGGCGCAGCCGATCGGCGGCGTGCCCGCCCAGGGGGGCGGCGGCCGGCCCCGGCCCGCGCCGGCCCGGCGGCTGCCGCGGCCCCGGCTGACCGGGCTGGGCGGCGGGCTGTTCGCCTGCGTCGCGATGACCCTGGCCGCCGGGATCACCTGGCTGCTCTTCGGCGGCTCGCTGTTCGCGTACGGGCTGCTCTTCCTGCCCGTCTCGGCCGCCACCGCCCTCTGGGTGCGCCCGGCCGATCTGATCACCGCGCCGATCTCCGCCCCGATCGCCTTCGCCGCCGGAGTGTGGCCCATCTCCGGCGGCTCCGGCGGCTTCGGCGCGGAGCTCATGGGCATCGTGTCCGCCCTGTCGCTGCACGCCGGCTGGCTGTACGGGGGGACCCTCGTCTCCGCGCTGATCGTCGTCGTGCGCAAGGCCGTGCTCATCTCCCGGCGCAGGCTCCCCCGCCGGACCGCCTAAGTCGCCGAACCCCTCGCCGCCATCGCCGCGCCCACGATGCCCGCGTTGTTCTGGAGCTTCGCCGGGACGATCTCGGCCCGTACGCCCTCGATCAGCGGAAGGAACTTCTCCGGCTTGCGGCTGACGCCGCCGCCGATGATGAAGAGGTCCGGGGAGAAGAGCATCTCCACGTGCTCCAGGTAGCGCTGCACCCGGTGCGCCCAGCGCTCCCAGGTCAGCTCCCCGTCCTCCTTGGCCTTGACCGACGCCCGCTTCTCCGCGTCGTGGCCCTTCAGCTCCAGGTGGCCGAGCTCCGTGTTCGCCACCAGCCGGCCGTCCGTGAACAGCGCGCTGCCGATGCCCGTGCCGAGCGTCAGCAGGATCACCGTCCCGCCGCGGCCCTTGCCCGCGCCGTACGTCATCTCCGCGATCCCGGCCGCGTCGGCGTCGTTGAGCACCGTGACCGGCTGGCCTCCGAGCCGCCGCGACAGCAGGGCGGCCGTGTCGACGCCGATCCAGCCCTTGTCCATGTTGGCCGCCGTACGGGTGACCCCACCGGTGACCACCCCCGGGAACGTCACCCCCACGGGGCCGTCCCAGTCGAAGTGGCGCACCACCTCGACGACGCAGCCGGCCACCCCGTCGGGGGTGGCCGGCTGCGGTGTCAGTACCTTGTGGCGCTCCTGCGCCAGCTCGCCACGGTCCAGGTCCGCGGGAGCGCCCTTGATCCCTGAACCACCGATGTCCACGCCGAAGATCTGCATGGAATCACCGTACGAAACGAAGTGGTCTACTTCTCGGCGACCAGCGAGGCCGCTTCGGCGCGCAGGTCGCGGCGCAGTTCCTTGGGCAGCGAGAAGACGATCGACTCCTCGGCGGTCTTGACGATCTCGACGTCCGCGTAGCCGCGGGCCGCCAGCCACTCCAGGACCTCCTCGACCAGCACCTCCGGCACCGAGGCGCCCGAGGTCAGGCCCACCGTGGTGACGCCCTCCAGCCAGGCCTCGTCGATCTCGCTCGCGAAGTCGACGAGGTACGCGGCACGCGCGCCGGCGTCCTTGGCGACCTCGACGAGGCGGATCGAGTTGGAGGAGTTCTTCGAGCCGACGACGATGACCAGGTCGGAGTCGGCGCCCATCACCTTCACCGCCGCCTGGCGGTTCGAGGTGGCGTAGCAGATGTCGTCGCTCGGCGGCGAGACCAGCAGCGGGAACTTGGTCTTCAGCGCGTCGACCGTCTCCATGGTCTCGTCGACCGAGAGCGTGGTCTGGGACAGCCAGACGACCTTGGACTCGTCGCGGACGGTGACCTTCTCCACGTCGTGCGGGCCGTCCACGATCGTGATGTGGTCCGGGGCCTCGCCCGAGGTACCGATGACCTCCTCGTGGCCCTCGTGGCCGATGAGGAGGATGTCGAAGTCCTCGTTCGCGTACCGGATCGCTTCCTTGTGCACCTTGGTGACCAGCGGGCAGGTGGCGTCGATCGTCGCGAGCTTGCCGCGCGCCGCCTCCTCGTGCACCACCGGGGCCACGCCGTGCGCGGAGAACATCACGATGGAGCCCTCGGGCACCTCCTCCGTCCGCTCGACGAAGATGGCGCCCTTCTTCTCCAGCGTCTGGACAACGTACTTGTTGTGCACGATCTCGTGGCGGACGTAGACCGGCGCACCGTACTGCTCGAGGGCCTTCTCGACGGCGATCACGGCTCGGTCCACGCCCGCGCAGTAGCCGCGCGGGGCGGCGAGCAGGACGCGTCGGGAAGCGGGAACAGGGGCGGCAGCAGTCATGCGGTCCATCGTACGGGGGTCTCCAGGAGGCCGGGCGTCGCCCGTTCGGCACAGACTGGGGCGAACGTACGAATCGACCGCCCCCCGGAGGAATGATGGCGTCCGTGACGGACCCCGGTACGGCGCCGAAGCCGGCCCTCCGCCGGAGCCTCGGATTCCGGGATCTGGTCGTGTACGGGCTCCTGTTCATCGCGCCCATGGCCCCGGTCGGGGTCTTCGGCACGCTGGACGCGAAATCGCACGGCGCCGTCGCGCTCGTCTACCTCTGCGCGACGGTCGCGATGGCCTTCACGGCCTTCTCGTACGCCCAGATGGTCCGGGTGGCCCCGCAGGCCGGCTCCGTCTTCACGTACGCCCGCAAGGGGCTCGGCGAGGGCGCCGGGCTGATCGCCGGCTGGATGGCGATGCTCGACTACCTGCTGATCCCGGCGGTCGCCTACCTCTTCTCCGGGATCGCGATGAACGCGCTGGTCCCCGAGGTCTCGCGCTGGGTGTGGACGGCGCTGGCGGTACTGGTGACCACCGCGCTGAACCTGTGGGGCGTACGGGCGGCCGCGCGCGTGGGCTTCGCCGTCCTGGCGATGGAGATCGCGGTGCTGCTGGTCTTCGTGGCGGCCGCGGTGACGGCGCTGGCCCGGGGCGGGGCGCGGCGCGACTGGCTGTCGCCGCTGACCGGCGACGGCTCGCTGGGCTTCTCGACGGCGGCGGTGCTGGGCGCGGTGTCGGTGGCGGTGCTGTCGTACCTCGGCTTCGACGCGATCGCCTCGTTCGCGGAGGAGGCGACGGGCGGCTCGGCGCGGGTGGCGCGCGCGGTGCTGTTCTGCCTGGCGCTGGCCGGGGTGCTGTTCGTCGTGCAGAGCTACCTCGCGGCGCTGCTGATGCCGGTCTCCTCGGCGCGGCTGGCGGCCGATCCGGCGCAGCAGGGCCCGGCGTTCTACACGGCGGTGGAGTCCTCGGTCGGGACCTGGCTGCACGACCTGGTCGCGGCCAGCAAGGCGATCGGGGCGGCCTTCGCGGCGCTGGCGGGGCAGGCGGCGGCGGGCCGGCTGGTGTTCGCGATGGCCCGCGAGCGGCGGCTGCCGGGGGCCCTGGCGCGCACCTCGGACGGTACCCCGCGGCCGGCGCTGCTGACGGCGGCGACGATCACGCTGGTCGCGGCGGTGTGGGCGGCCCGCCGCGACGACGGGCTCGACCAGCTGGTCTCGGTGGTGGACGTGGGCGCCCTGGTGGCGTTCACGCTGCTGCACGCCTCGGTCGTCGGCTGGTTCGTGGTGCAGCGCGGGGCGGGCGCGCCGATCTGGTGGAAGCACCTGCTGATGCCGGTGCTGGGCGCGGCGGTGACCATTGCGGTGATCGTCGAGGCGGCCTGGACGGCCCAAGTGGTCGGCGCGGTCTGGCTGGCGGCGGGCCTGGCCGTCCTCGCCGTTCAGGGAACCCGCCGCGACCGGCCGGATCCCGACACCACCGGCGGCCCCTGAGACGCTGTCAGTGTGGCTGTCGGCGCGGGCGGATAGCCTGCGCACATGGGTCTGAATACGTCGGCTGACGCGCCGCTGCCGGTCGGCAAGGTGTCCCGGCTCATCGGGGGCTGGATCGACCGGCTGGGCCAGGTGTGGGTGGAGGGGCAGATCACGCAGCTCTCGCGGCGGCCGGGGGCGGGGGTGGTCTTCCTGACGCTGCGCGACCCCTCGCACGACATCTCCCTCAGCGTCACCTGCTACCGCCAGGTCTTCGACGAGGTGGCGGACGCGGTGACGGAGGGCGCGCGGGTCGTCGTCCTGGCCAAGCCGGAGTGGTACGCCCCGCGCGGGCAGCTGTCGCTGCGGGCGACCGAGATACGGCCCGTCGGCATCGGCGAGCTGCTCGCCCGGCTGGAGAAGCTCAAGCGCTCGCTCGCCTCCGAGGGCCTGTTCGCGCCGGACCGCAAGAAGCCGCTGCCCTTCCTGCCGCAGCTGATCGGGCTGGTGGTCGGCCGGGCCTCGGCGGCCGAGCGCGACGTACTGGAGAACGCCCGGCGGCGCTGGCCCGCGGTCCGCTTCGAGGTACGGAACGTGGCGGTCCAGGGGGTCAACGCGGTGCCCCAGGTGATCCGGGCGGTCAAGGAGCTGGACGCCCTGGACGAGGTCGACGTGATCATCGTGGCCCGCGGCGGCGGCAGCGTGGAGGACCTGCTGCCGTTCTCGGACGAGGAGGTCGTACGGACGGTCGCGGCGGCCCGTACGCCCGTGGTCTCGGCGATCGGGCACGAGCCGGACTCCCCGCTGCTGGACCTCGTCGCGGACCTGCGGGCCTCCACGCCCACCGACGCGGCGAAGAAGGTGGTCCCGGACGTGGGCGAGGAGCTGGAGCGGGTACGCCAGCTCCAGGGCCGGGGTCTGCGCGCGGTGCGCGGGCTGCTCGACCGCGAGGAGCGGGGGCTCGCGCACGCGCTGGCCCGGCCGGTCTTCGTCCATCCGCAGCGGATGGTGGAGACCCGCGAGGCCGAGCTGGAGGCCCTGCTGGGGCGCACCCGGCGGACGCTGGGGCACCTGCTGGACCGGGCCGATTCGGAGCTGGCGCACACGCTGGCCCGGGTGGTGGCCCTGTCCCCGGCGGCGACGCTGGAGCGCGGGTACGCCGTACTCCAGCGGGCGGACGGGCACGTGGTGCGCTCGCCGGAGGAGGTCTCGGGGGACGAGGTGCTGCGGGCGCGGGTGGCCGAGGGCGAGTTCTCCGTACGGGTGGCGGGACCGGGCTCCGAGTGAACCGGCCGGCCCGAACACCGGGGACATATTCGATGCACTGCACACGTAAGGCGGAACGGGAATGACGGAAACCGATACCTCGTTGGGGTACGAGCAGGCCCGGGACGAGCTCATCGAGGTCGTCCGCAAGCTGGAGGCCGGCGGCACGTCGCTGGAGGACTCCCTCGCGCTCTGGGAGCGCGGCGAGGAGCTCGCGCAGGTCTGCCGGCGCTGGCTGGAGGGGGCCCGCGCCCGGCTCGACTCGGCGCTGGCGGCCCGCGAGGCGGGGGCCGACGGGGCCGACGGCGCCCGTGAGGGCGGCGGGGGTGGCGAGCGGGACGCCTGAGCGGGCGGGCCGAACGTGATGTGAGTCATCCCCAAGCCGATTTAGTTGAAAATTCTACAACTTCCGGCTTAGAGTCAGGGCATCGCTTCACCCCCCGCATGTATGGAAGAAGGCTTTCCGATGTCTCTCGTTCTCGACGCCGCCGCTCAGGACCTGCTGTTCCGCGAGGCCCGCACCGCCAACTCGTTCTCCGACGAGCCGGTGACCGAGGAGCAGGTCCAGGCGATCTACGACCTGGTGAAGTTCGGCCCCACCGCCTTCAACGGCACCCCGCTGCGCATCACCCTGGTCCGCTCCCCCGAGGCCCGCGAGCGCCTGGTGAAGCACATGGCCGAGGGCAACCAGGCCAAGACCGCCGCCGCGCCGCTCGTCGCGATCCTCTCCGCGGACAACGAGTTCCACGAGGAGCTGCCGCGCCTGCTGCCGCACTTCCCGCCGGCCAAGGACATGTTCTTCTCCGAGCGCCCGGTGCGTGAGCAGTCCGCGCTGGTGAACGGCGCCCTCCAGGCCGCGTACTTCATCGTGGGCGTCCGCGCCGCCGGCCTGGCCGCGGGCCCGATGACCGGCGCCGACCTCGCCGGCATCCAGAAGGAGTTCCTGGACGCCGACCACACCCCGATCATGGTCGTCAACATCGGCAAGCCGGGCGAGGACGCCTGGTTCGACCGCTCCCCGCGCCTGGGCTTCGACGAGGTCATCACCACCGTCTGAGTCCGCACGGACAGGCAACGCAGAAGGCCGCTCCCCCGTATCCCGGGGAGCGGCCTTCTCGCACGTCGTGCGGGCTACTGCTGCGCGCCCTGCTTGAACTCCAGCGCCGCCGCCATCGCGCCCAGGTCCTCGAACGAGGCCGTGCCGGTCACCACCGTGGCGTACCCCTGCTCCTGCCGGACGAGGGCGTCGTACTTCTCGCCCTCCCAGCGCTCCCAGACCAGGTCGCCGATCTGCTGCGTCTGCCCGGTGGCCTTCGCCTGCTGGGTGACGCCGGCCAGGTGCTTGGCCGAGGCGTCGCTGGACTGCTCGATCGCGACGTACTGCCCCTTCGGGTCCAGGAAGCCCAGGTGCCAGGCGTTCGCGGCCTTGCGGTCGTACGTCACCGAGGTCGCGCGCCACTGCTCGGGGAGCCCCACGGGCGCGGCGACCGGGTACGGCGCCGCGCGGCGCGCGGTAATCGTCTCCACCCGGTAGTCGACCACGTGTGTCGGATCGGCGTTGTCGTCATGTGGGACGAAGATGTAGATCCCGGCGACGACGATCCCGATCACCGCCAGCGACCGGACCATGTCCCAGACCGTCTGCTTGCCCTTCATACCTGCCACGCCACCATCGTCCCCCATGACCGGGAGTGATCTCCGCCGGGGTCGGCGCGGCGCCCGCACGGGTCCGCGCGATGTTCCGCAAGACGTCCGCTCACGCCAAACGCCTGACCGATACGGCGCTCATACGTGACCCGGGCTGCTCAATTTGTCGACGTACCGATAGAGTTCCAGCACCCTCACTTCCCGGCCGTCGCCGTACAGAAAGGTGCGCTCCGATGACCGAGCACAACCTGCCGCCCCAGCTCGAAGTCTCTCCGGAGGCCCCCGACCGCAACCTCGCCCTGGAACTCGTCCGGGTGACCGAGGCCGCAGCCATGGCCGCGGGCCGGTGGGTCGGGCGCGGCGACAAGCTCGGCGCCGACGGCGCCGCGGTCAACGCGATGCGGACCCTGATCTCCACCGTCTCGATGAACGGCGTCGTCGTCATCGGCGAGGGCGAGAAGGACGAAGCCCCGATGCTGTTCAACGGCGAACGGGTCGGCGACGGCACCGGCCCCGAGGTGGACATCGCGGTCGACCCGATCGACGGCACGACGCTGAACGCCAAGGGCATGCCGAACGCCATCGCCGTGCTGGCCGCCGCCGACCGCGGCACCATGTTCGACCCGTCCGCGGTCTTCTACATGGAGAAGCTGGTCACCGGCCCCGAGGCCGCCGACTTCGTCGACATCAACGCGCCGGTTTCCGTCAACATCCGCCGCGTCGCCAAGGCCAAGAACATGGCCGTCGAGGACGTCACGGTGATCATCCTGGACCGCCCCCGCCACGAGGGCATCGTCAAGGAGATCCGCGAGACGGGCGCCCGGATCAAGTTCATCTCGGACGGCGACGTCGCGGGTTCGGTCATGGCGGTGCGCGAGGGCACCGGCGTGGACCTGCTCCTCGGCATCGGCGGCACCCCCGAGGGCATCATCTCGGCGTGCGCCATAAAGTGCCTCGGCGGCACGATCCAGGGCAAGCTGTGGCCCAAGGACGAGGCCGAGCGCCAGAAGGCGATCGACGCGGGCCACGACCTGGACCGCGTCCTGCACACCAACGACCTGGTGTCCGGCGAGAACGTCTTCTTCGTCGCCACCGGCATCACGGACGGCGAGCTGCTGCGCGGCGTCCACTACCGCTCGGAGACCGCGACCACGTCCTCGCTGGTCATGCGCTCGAAGTCGGGCACGATCCGGCAGATCGACTCGACGCACCGCCTGTCGAAGCTGCGCGCGTACAGCGCGATCGACTTCGACCGCGCCCAGTAGGACCGGGCGGGCCTCCAGGGCAGGCTTTCAGGGCAGGCCTCCAGGGCGGGCCTCCATCCGGTCCCCGGGCAGCGAGAGGGGCGCCACCGCGTGCGGCGGTGGCGCCCCTCTCGCTTGCGTACGTACGGGGCTCAGCCCGCGGCGGCTATCGGTCCGGCTCCCGGCGCCTGGCGCAGTTCCGCCGCCCGGCGCCTGCGACGGGCCAGCACCACGCGGCGCTCGGCGGCGGTGAGCCCGCCCCACACCCCGTACGGCTCGGGCTGGAGCAGTGCGTGCTCGCGGCAGGCGACCATCACCGGGCAGCGCGCGCAGACCCGCTTCGCGGCCTCCTCGCGGGAGAGCCGGGCCGCCGTCGGCTCCTTGGAGGGGGCGAAGAACAGCCCCGCCTCGTCCCGGCGGCACACCGCCTCCGCGTGCCATGGGCCGTCATCTTCCCTCGCCGGCACCCGCGGCTTCGGTACGGCGGCCGGACGCGCCTGAAGGCTCGGTACGGCGGCTACCTGCAGGGACTGATGCGGCGGATGCGGCACGGCCTACTCCTGACGACGTATACGCAAGCGAGAGACGATGCACCTGTCCCTACCCGCTGTGCGCGCCCCTATGCACTGCGTGGGGCAGGGGCGCCGCCCCGCCGAACTTCGACCGAAACCCGACGCCGGCGCACCCCGTCACGTGCCCGCGCGCGCCCGCCCGAACCCGCTACCCCTGGAGGCGCTTGCGCAGTTTGAGGGCCAGGTCGACCAGGCGGGCGCCGAGCTTGGGCCGGGCCTCGATGTTGCCCAGCAGCGCGAAGCCCCGGATGATCACGACCGGGGCGCTCGGGTCGGTGGTGTCGGCGCGGCCCTCGCCGTGCACCTCGAAGTTGCCGAGGACCCCGCTGCCGTAGCCGCGGAGCGTCACGTTCTCCGGGACCGTGATCTCGACGTTGCCCAGCACGCTCGTCACGTCGATCTCGGTGACCTGCTGCTCGAACACGGCCTCGGTGAGGTCGATGGTGACGTCCCCGAGCACGCAGACCACGCGGGTGTGCGCGCCGGGCCGCCAGCGGCCCTTTCGGGTGGAGCTGCTGCACACGGCGACCACGGTCTCCGCGACCGCGGCCCGGCCGGCGGCCGGGGCCGGGCCCGCGGCCGGATGCCGTCCGTACGCGGGAGCTTCGGCCGGGCCGCCGGGCGCCGGGAGGTCCCGTACGAGCACCTCCAGCTCCCCGACCGTCTTCACGGCGTACAGCGAATCCAGCCGATCGGAGTGCTCGTCGGCGGTCAGCCGGCCCTCGGCGAGGGCGTCGGCCAGGATGTGCGCGATCCGGTCGCGGTCGGCGTCGGAGGCCCGCAGGTCGGCGGGCGCGGCGGGCGCGGCAGGGTTCTTTTCCAGGTCCACGTCAATCAGCATAGCGATTCGCGATAGATCGCGATAGTTGACAGTGAGCCTTACCTCACAGACACAGTCCGGGACGGAGGTCCTACGCTGGATAGCCGCGCTGCCAATTGGTCGTCAGCGCCGTCTGCCGAGTGAGGAATGACTGCCGTCATGCCAGAGTTTGCGTACACCGACCTGCTGCCCCTGGGCGAGGACACCACCCCCTACCGGCTGGTGACCTCGGAGGGCGTCTCGACCTTCGAGGCCGACGGCCGTACGTTCCTCAAGGTCGAGCCCGAGGCGCTGCGCAAGCTCGCCGAAGAGGCCATCCACGACATCCAGCACTTCCTGCGCCCCGCGCACCTCGCGCAGCTGCGCCGGATCATCGACGACCCCGAGGCCTCGTCGAACGACAAGTTCGTCGCGCTCGACCTGCTCAAGAACGCGAACATCGCGGCGGCCGGCGTCCTGCCGATGTGCCAGGACACGGGCACGGCGATCGTGATGGGCAAGCGCGGCCAGAACGTCCTGACGGAGGGCGCCGACGAGGCGGCCCTGTCCCGCGGGATCTACGACGCCTACACCCGCCTCAACCTGCGCTACTCGCAGATGGCCCCGCTCACCATGTGGGAGGAGAAGAACACCGGCTCGAACCTGCCCGCGCAGATCGAGCTGTACGCGACCGACGGCGGCGCGTACAAGTTCCTCTTCATGGCCAAGGGCGGCGGCTCGGCCAACAAGTCCTTCCTCTACCAGGAGACGAAGGCGGTCCTCAACGAGGCCTCCATGATGAAGTTCCTGGAGGAGAAGATCCGGTCGCTGGGCACCGCGGCCTGCCCGCCGTACCACCTGGCGATCGTGGTCGGCGGCACCTCGGCGGAGCACGCACTCAAGACGGCGAAGTACGCCTCGGCCCACTACCTCGACGAGCTGCCGCGCGAGGGCTCCCCGCTGGGCCACGGCTTCCGCGACGAGGCGCTCGAACAGCAGGTCTTCGAACTGACCCAGAAGATCGGCATCGGCGCGCAGTTCGGCGGCAAGTACTTCTGCCACGACGTGCGCGTCGTCCGCCTCCCGCGCCACGGCGCTTCGCTGCCGGTGGCCATCGCGGTCTCCTGCTCGGCGGACCGCCAGGCGACCGCGAAGATCACCGCGGAGGGCGTCTTCCTGGAGCAGCTGGAGCGCGACCCGGCCCGCTTCCTGCCGGAGACGACGGACGAGCACCTGAACGACGCGTCGGACGTGGTGTCGATCGACCTGAACCAGCCGATGGACGACATCCTCGCCACGCTCACCCGGCACCCGGTGAAGACCCGCCTCTCCCTGACCGGCCCGCTGGTCGTGGCGCGCGACATCGCGCACGCCAAGATCAAGGAGCTGCTGGACTCGGGCGCGGAGATGCCGCAGTACCTGAAGGACCACCCGGTCTACTACGCCGGCCCGGCGAAGACCCCCGAGGGCTACGCCTCGGGCTCCTTCGGCCCGACCACGGCCGGCCGGATGGACTCGTACGTCGAGCAGTTCCAGGCGGCGGGCGGCTCGAAGGTGATGCTGGCCAAGGGCAACCGCTCGCAGCAGGTGACGGACGCGTGCGGCGCGCACGGCGGCTTCTACCTCGGCTCGATCGGCGGCCCGGCGGCGCGCCTGGCCCAGGACTGCATCAAGAAGGTCGAGGTCCTGGAGTACGAGGAGCTCGGCATGGAGGCGGTCTGGAAGATCGAGGTCGAGGACTTCCCGGCGTTCATCGTCGTGGACGACAAGGGCAACGACTTCTTCCAGAACCCGGCCCCGGAGCCGACGTTCACCCACATCCCGGTCCGCGGTCCCGGCCTCGGCTGATCCCGGCAGCATCACCCGCCGAGAGCCCCCGGCACCCACCGGGGGCTTTCTCGCGGGCGGCCCGGACGCGACCCGGTTCGGGCGGCGGCAGCGGGTGATCAGTCCCCGGGGCCGTCGTGGGGCCGGCGCATCAGTCCCCGGGGCCGTCGTGCGGCCGGCGCAGCAGTTCCGCCTCGACCGGGGTCGCGGCCAGGCCGTGCTCCCGTGCCGCGCGCAGCTGCGGGAGCGTGAGGGCGTACAGCTCGCGGACGGCCTTCAGGGGGATGCCGTCGGGGCCGCCGACGGTGAGGCGGACCGTGCCCCGCGCGGCGAGGATCCGCTCGCGGATCCACGGCGGCGGCGGGCCCCAGCCACCGCCGCTGGACTCGTACGCGCGCCCCTCGGCGGTGCAGTACGAGGTCTCGTCCCACCTCAGCCGGCCGTCGACGATGCGCTGCCAGACCTGGTTCCGGCAGGACTCGCACGGATGGCAGTGCAATGTCACGGAGAATTCGGCCATCCGTGGATGATGCGGTACCGGGGGCTCCACCGCATCCGGTTAACGTCTGTTCCATGACGCAGCCGTTCCCCACCGCCCGCGACGTGCGGGTCATCGCCCACCGCGGGGCTTCCCACGAGCATCCCGAGCACACCCTCGCCGCCTATCGGCAGGCCATCGACGACGGCGCGGACGCGCTGGAGTGCGACGTACGGCTGAGTGCCGACGGGCGGCTCGTGTGCGTGCACGACCGGCGGGTGGAGCGGACCTCCGACGGGCGCGGGGTCGTCTCCGCCATGACGTACGAGGAGCTGGCCGGGCTCGACTTCGGCGGCTGGAAGGGCGAGGCGCACCGCGGGGCCCAGGTGCTGCTCTTCGAGGACCTGCTCAAGGAGGCGCTGACCGCCGACCGGCCCGTGGGGCTGGCCGTCGAGACCAAGCACCCCACCCGCGCCGGCGGGCGCCTGGAGGCCGAGCTCGTACGGGTCCTCAAGGAGCACGGGCTCGCCGACGGATCCGACGGCCGGGTCGAGGTGATGAGCTTCTCCCGCAACGCCCTGGTCCGGCTGAACCGGCTGGCCCCCGGGCTGCCCGCCGTGTACCTGATCGAGCGGCGGCTGCGGCCCGCCCGGCCGCCGTTCGCCGGGCACGCCGGGCCCGGCATCGACCTGCTGCGCAAGGACCCGGGGCTGGTGGCGCGGCTGAAGGCCCGGGGGCTGCGCGTACGCGTCTGGACGGTCGACGAGCCGGAGGACGTGGAGTTCTGCGTCCGTCTGGGCGTGGACACGCTGATCACCAATCGGCCCCGGGAGGTCCGCGAGCACCTGCGCCGGTTGTGAGCCCGGACGGGAACACCCGGCCGGGTGCGCCGGCCGGGTGCAGGTGGTGCTGGTGGTGCGGGGCGGGGTTACGCGCCGTGCCTCTACACGAAGCGCTGGTTCGCCGAGCCGTTGCAGGTCTGCAGGCGCAGCTGGTCGTGGGCGGCGGCCACGGTCAGGCACATGCCCGGGGCGGCCGCGGGGCGGAGGGTGGCGCCGTCGCGGACCCACTGCTGGTTCGCGCCGCCGTGGCAGTTCCAGATGATCAGGCCGGTGCCCGCGCCGTAGTGGGCGCCGGGGGCGTCGAGGCAGCGGTCGTGGGTCAGCTCGATGTGGACCGACTTGCGGGCCGCGTCGTACCACCAGCCCTGGTTGCGTCCGCCGTGGCAGTCCCAGCCGATGACCTTGGTGTCATTGGCGCTGGAGCCGCCGTTGGAGTCGAGGCAGTTGCCGGTCGCCTCGTTCTTCAGCGGCGCGTAGAGGGAGTCCCAGGCACCGGCCTGGAGGACGGGCGTTCCGGTGCTCGCCGGGTCGGCGCAGGAGGCCTCGCGCAGGCCCGAGTCGTAGAGCTGGGTCAGGCAGGACGCGAACGCGCCGTGGCCCCGGTAGTTGGGGTGGAAGGACTGGCGGGCGGTGTTCTCGTCCCACGGGAAGTGGTCCCCGAGGTCCAGGTAGAGGCCGCGGGCCCAGGTGTCCTCCATGCAGACCTCGTGGCCCTGGAAGAGCCGCGAGTTGTCCAGGTACGTGGCCCCCGAGGCCAGCGCCGCCGCGCGCATGCCCTTCTCGAAGGTGGGCACCGCGTAGTTGCGGCCCCAGGCGGCGTCGGAGTCGTAGCCGGCGCAGCCACCGGGGAGCTTGCCGGGGAAGTTCGGGTTGTCGTAGAAGTCGGGGCCGATGGGGCTGGGGTAGCCCATCACGACGAGCTTGTAGTCGGAGTCGGCGTAACCCGCTTCGCGCATGACGGTCTTGAGGTCGGCGACCGTCGCCTCGACCTTGGGCTTCAGGCCGTCCACGCGCGCCTGCCAGCCGGGCCCGTACTTGGGCTCGCAGGTGCCCTGGCTGAGCACCCAGCGGGTCACGCAGTCGGTCATGACCGGGCCGAACTGGAGGTCGTCGTTGGCGCCGGCGACGAGCAGCACCATCTTGATCTTCGTATTGCGCGCCTTGACGGCGAGGCTGTCGCTCTGCACCAGCTCGTCGGCGTACTGCTTGCTGCCGCCGATCCTGATGTTGCCGGTGTAGCCGCCGGAGCAGGCGACGTTGAAGGTCAGGTCGGCCGGGATGCCGGTGCGGTGGATCGCGGAGTCCGGCGAGCGGTGGCACTGGTTGTCCGGGGTGTTGGTCGCCGGGTCGTAGTTGCCGACGCCCTCGCCCGAAATCTCGCTGTCGCCGAGCGAGATCAGGCCGGTCTTGCGCTCGTTGAGCGGGCGGATCGCCGGGTCGCCGTAGATCTTGACGGCCTCCGCCGCGCGGATGGCCTCCAGTTCGGGCGAGAGCGGCGTGGCGGCCGCCGCGGGGGCGGCCGCGGGGGTGGTCGCGGCCTGGGCCATGGGGGTGATGGCGGTGACGCCCCCGAGGGCGGCCGCGATCGCCGCGACGGCGGCGAAGGTAGACCTGAGCCCGGGTCTCGTACGTACACGTGTCATGAACGTCTCCCCTGTCGGTGTTACCCACGGTATTTACTGGCCGGTAGGGGACTTGGGAACACTTCGAACAAGACAATTGCTCAACTTTTTGAGGAGGCAACGAACATGACCGACGATCAGAACTGGGACGCCTACCGGATCGAGCACGACTCGATGGGCGAGGTACGGGTCCCCGCACACGCCAAATGGCGGGCTCAGACCCAGCGCGCGGTGGAGAACTTCCCCCTCTCCGGACAGCGCCTGGAGCGCGCCCACATCGAGGCGCTCGCGCTCGTCAAGGCCGCGGCCGCCGCGGTGAACGCGAAGCTGGGCGTGGTGGACGAGGACGTCGCCGACGCGATCCGCTCCGCCGCCTCCGAGGTGGCCGAGGGCCGCTGGGACGAGCACTTCCCCGTCGACGTGTTCCAGACCGGGTCCGGCACCTCGTCCAACATGAACACCAACGAGGTCATCGCGACCCTGGCCGGCGAGCGGCTCGGCCGCGAGGTCCACCCCAACGACCACGTCAACGCCTCGCAGAGCTCCAACGACGTGTTCCCGTCGTCCATCCACATCGCCGCGACCGCCGCCGTCACCCGGGAGCTGATCCCCGCACTGGAGCACCTCGCCGCCGCCCTGGAGCGCAAGGCCGCCGAGTTCGCGGAGGTGGTCAAGGCGGGCCGGACGCACTTGATGGACGCCACCCCGGTGACCCTGGGCCAGGAGTTCGGCGGGTACGCCGCCCAGGTGCGCTACGGCGTCGAGCGGCTGCGCGCCGCCCTGCCCCGGCTCGCCGAACTGCCGCTGGGCGGAACCGCGGTGGGCACCGGGATCAACACCCCGCCCGGGTTCTCCGCGGCCGTGATCGCCGAGGTGGCCGCCGCGACCGGGCTGCCGCTGACCGAGGCCCGCAACCACTTCGAGGCCCAGGGGGCGCGGGACGCGCTGGTGGAGACCTCGGGGATGCTCCGTACGGTCGCCGTCTCCCTGACCAAGATCTCCAACGATCTGCGCTGGATGGCTTCGGGACCGCGCACAGGATTGGCCGAAATCAATCTGCCCGACCTCCAGCCGGGCTCCTCGATCATGCCCGGGAAGGTCAATCCGGTGGTCCCGGAGGCCGTACTGATGGTCGCCGCACAGGTGACCGGGAACGACACGACCGTCGCCGTCGCCGGCGCGGCCGGCAATTTCGAGCTCAATGTGATGCTCCCCGTCATGGCCAAGAACCTGCTGGAATCGATCCGGCTGCTCGGCAACGCGAGCCGCCTGCTGGCCGACCGCACGGTCGACGGGATCACCGCGAACGTGGCGCGGGCCAGGGAGTTCGCCGAGTCCTCCCCCTCCGTGGTGACCCCCCTGAACCGGTACATCGGCTACGAGGAGGCGGCCAAGGTCGCCAAGAAGGCGCTCGCCGAACGGAAGACGATCAGGGAGGTCGTGCTGGAGGCCGGGTACGTCGACCGCGGCGACCTGACGCTGGAACAGCTGGACGAGGCCCTCGACGTCCTGCGGATGACCCGGCCCTGAAAACGTCACAGCAGGAGGGCCGGATTCGGTCGTTTCCCGTCCCCGCGCGCCTCCGTGACCTGCACCGCAGCGGGCGCGGGGGCCCCAGCCCTAAGATCTGCGCATGACAGGTACCGGAGGCCGCGGGGGCGGCGGCGCGCAGGGCACCCGCTGGCGGCCGGGTGAGCAGGTCCTCTGGCGCTACCGCGATCACGCCCCGGGCCTGAAGGGCGCGGTCCACATCTGCCGCCCGGTGACGGTGGTGCAGGACACCGCCGACCTGCTGGCGGTGTGGATGGCCCCCGGCACCGAGTGCGTCAAGCCGGTGCTGGCCGACGGCACCTCCGTCCACGAGGAGCCGCTCGCCACCCGGTACACCGCGCCGCGCACCACCGTACGGTCGCGCTGGTTCGGCGCCGGCGTGCTGAAGCTGGCGCGGCCCGGGGACCCGTGGTCGGTGTGGCTGTTCTGGGACCACGGCTGGCGGTTCAAGAGCTGGTACGTGAACCTGGAGGAGCCGCGGACCCGGTGGTCCGGCGGGGTCGATTCCGTGGACCACTTCCTGGACATCTCCGTCTACCCCGACCGCACCTGGAAGTGGCGCGACGAGGACGAGTTCGCGCAGGCCCAGCGGGCCGGTCTGATGGACGCGGAACAGGCCCGCCAGGTGCAGGCCGCGGGGCGGGCGGCGGTGGACGTGATCAAGGCGTGGGGGGCGCCGTTCTCCGACGGCTGGCAGGACTGGCGGCCGGATCCCGCCTGGGGAGTTCCGGCCCTTCCCGAGGACTGGGACCGCACTCCGGCGCATATGACCTCATGAGACCCTTGATGCGCCCCCGGGGTTCAACCGTAAGATCTCCCTCCGCAGGTCGCGCGCGGGAGGCGCGCTGGGCCCCGAATCCGTAAATGTCGTGCCGTACGCGGGACTTGACCGGAGGTCAAAGCAGAGCGAGAGGTAACGAGCGGGACGCGGAACCGCGGGGCGGTGGTGTCCCCGCCGCTGAGCGGGTATACCGCGACTGACCGAGTTGAGTGCAGCGCACATCGAGCGCAAACGGACGGAATTCCACGCGTGACGGAGTACCCCACCTCGCAGGAGGGCCCGCAGCCCGCCGCGGCCGCCGCGACACCGGCCCCGGGCGGCCCCGGCATGCCCGCCGCCCCCGGCGGTTGCGCGGACGAGCTGGGCCACGGCAAGGCCCCCGTCCCCGCCGCCGAGGCCGTACGCGGCTCGGCCGCGGGCGGCGACGACCCCGTCCGCTCGGACGTGCCGCGCCCGCGCGGCGAGGGCGTACCCGCCCCGCAGGACGGCACGCCCCGCCCGGCGCGCGGCCGCGCGCGGGGCACGGCGGCATCGGGCGCGGCGGGCCGCCGCGGCCGCGACGCCGAAGCGGCCCGCAATGCCGTACGCGACTCCGCCGCGGCGGCGGGCGGGTCCCGGCGGCGCGACGGCGAGGCCGCACGGAACGCCGCGCACGGCGAGGACGGGCACGGCGAGGACGCGGCCGGCCTGTCCGCCGGCCGGGCCCACGAGGCCCGCGGCGGGGCCCAGGACCGCCCGGCGGCGGTACCGGACGCTTCCCGCCCCCGCGAAGACGCGGACGCGGTAGCGGCCGGGCAGGGCGCCGGAGGCGGCGAGGGCCCGGACGCGGACGACGGAACCGCGTACGTCGGCCGTGCCGCGGTCGGCGGCGAAGGCGGTGCATCGGACGCGCAGCTGTACGGCCAGGGCGCCGGTACGGCGGACGGCGTGCTCGGCGGAGGTCTGCAGGGGGCCGACGGCGGGGTGGCCCGGCGCGAAGGTGACCGGCTGCGGTTCGTCGGCGCCGCGACCCGGCGGATCGCCCGCGGCATCGACCTCGACGAGATCGTCCTCGGCCTGTGCCGGGCCACCGTGCCCACCTTCTCGGACGCCATCCTGGTCTACCTGCGCGATCCCCTCCCCGTGGGCGACGAACGCCCCGTCGGCCCGGTCGTTTTAAGGCTGCGCCGCACCGACCGGCTCCGGCCGATCGACGATCTGACCGGACCCGATTCCGCGGGGGCCGCGGGGGCTCCCGGGGCCACGGGGACCGGCGGCGAGCTCGACTTCAGCCAGCTGCCTCTGGTCGGCCCGCAGGGTGACCTGCCCGCGGCCGAGCTCTGCGAGATCCGCCCCGGCGGTGCCCTCGCCGAGGTACTGCGCGGCGTGCGCCCCGTGTTCGGGTCCGCCGCGGGGGCCAAGGACGCGCTGCCGGAGCTGCTCGGCGCGGAGCACCCCGTACCGCGCGGCCAGCGGGCCATCCTCGCGCCGCTGCGCGGCCGCCGCCGCGTCATCGGCTCGGCCGTGTTCCTGCGCAGCCCCGAGCGGCCCGCGTTCGAGCAGAACGACCTCCTGGTCGCCGCCCAGCTGGCCACGCACACCGCGCTCGGCATCGACAAGGCGGTCCTCTACGGCCGCGAGGCGTACATCGCCGACGAGCTCCAGCGCACCATGCTGCCCGACAGCCTCCCCCAGCCCACCGGGGTCCGGCTCGCCTCCCGCTACCTGCCAGCCGCCGAGACGGCCCGGGTCGGCGGCGACTGGTACGACGCGATACCGCTGCCCGGCAGCCGCGTCGCGCTCGTCGTCGGCGACGTCATGGGCCACTCCATGACCTCCGCCGCGATCATGGGCCAGCTCCGTACCACCGCCCAGACCCTGGCGCAGCTGGACCTGCCGCCCGCCGAGGTCCTGCACCACCTGGACGAGCAGGCGCAGCGCCTGGGCTCCGACCGGATGGCCACCTGCCTGTACGCGGTCTACGACCCGGTCTCGCACCGGATCACCATCGCCAACGCCGGCCACCCGCCGCCCGTGCTCCTGCACCTCGGCGGCCGCGCCGAGGTGCTCCGCGTACCCCCCGGCGCCCCCATCGGCGTCGGCGGCGTGGACTTCGAGGCCGTGGAGCTGGACGCGCCCGCCGGGGCCACCCTGCTGCTGTACACCGACGGGCTGGTCGAATCCCGGCTGCGCGACGTGTGGACCGGCATCGAGCAGCTGCGCGAGCGCCTGGCCACCACCGCGCAGCTGACGGGCCTGGACCACCCGCCGCCGCTGGAGGCGCTCTGCGACGACGTCCTGGACATGCTCGGCCCGGGCGACCGGGACGACGACATCGCGCTGCTCGCCGCCCGCTTCGACGGGATCGCGCCCAGCGACGTCGCGTACTGGTTCCTGGACCCGGAGGAGACCGCCCCGGGCCGCGCCCGCCGGTTCGCCCGCCGCGCGCTGACCCGGTGGGGCCTGGAGGAGCTCCAGGACTCCCTGGAGCTGCTGGTCAGCGAGGTGGTCACGAACGCCGTGCGGTACGCCGAGCGGCCCGTGACCCTGCGCCTGCTGCGGACGGACGTCCTGCGCTGCGAGGTCGGCGACGACTCCCCGCAGCTGCCGCGCCAGCGCCGGGCCCGGGACACCGACGAGGGCGGCCGCGGGCTGTTCCTCGTCAACCGCATGGCCCGACGCTGGGGCGCGACCCGGCTGAGCAGCGGAAAGGTGGTCTGGTTCGAGCTCCCGTTGCCGGGGGCGCATGACCGGCGTTGACTGGGTAGGCGCGCGGGGAGAACCAGGGGGGATCCGGTCGAGCCCGCGGGAGGACCCTCGTGACCCAGGACGCACAGAAGATCCCGTACACGACGGACAACGCCGGGATCCCGGTGGAGAGCGACGAGCACTCGCTCACCCTGGGTCCCGACGGCCCGGTCCTGCTCCAGGACCACTACCTGATCGAGAAGATGGCCCAGTTCAACCGGGAACGGGTCCCCGAACGGGTGGTGCACGCCAAGGGCTCGGGCGCGTACGGCGTCTTCCAAGTGACCAATGACGTGAGCCAGTTCACCAAGGCGGACCTGTTCCAGCCGGGCCGCCGGACCGAGATGCTGGCCCGTTTCTCCACGGTCGCGGGCGAGCAGGGCTCCCCGGACACCTGGCGGGACCCGCGCGGGTTCGCCCTGAAGTTCTATACGGAACACGGCAATTACGACCTGGTCGGCAACAACACGCCGGTCTTCTTCGTGCGCGACCCGAGCAAGTTCCAGGACTTCATCCGCTCGCAGAAGCGCCGCCCCGACAACGGTCTGCGCGACCACGACATGCAGTGGGACTTCTGGACCCTGTCCCCCGAGTCCGCGCACATGGTGACCTGGCTGATGGGCGACCGGGGCATCCCGCGCTCGTACCGGCACATGAACGGCTACGGCTCGCACACCTACCTGTGGGTCAACGGCGGCGGCGAGAAGTTCTGGGTCAAGTACCACATGAAGACCGACCAGGGCATCGAGTACCTCACCCAGGCCGACGCCGACCGGATCGCGGGCGAGGACCCGGACTACCACCGCCGCGACCTGTACGGGTCGATCGCGGGCGGCGAGCCGCCGAGCTGGACGATGAACGTCCAGGTCATGCCGTTCGAGGACGCCCCGGACTACCGGTTCAACCCGTTCGACCTCACGAAGGTCTGGTCGCACGGCGACCACCCGCTGATCGAGGTCGGCCGGATGACCCTGGACCGGAACCCGGACGACTACTTCATCCACATCGAGCAGGCCGCCTTCGAGCCCTCCGGCCTGGTGCCGGGCATCGGCCCGTCACCGGACAAGATGCTGCTGGGGCGGCTGTTCTCGTACCCGGACACGCACCGCTACCGGATCGGGGCGAACTACGCCCAGCTCCCGCCGAACCGGTCCCGCTCGCAGGTCTCCTCGTACGCGAAGGACGGCGCGATGCGCTTCGAGGCCTCGGCCGCGGCGCGCCCGTACGCGCCGAACTCGTACGGGGGCCCGGCGGCCGGCGTCGACCGCTTCGGCGAGCCGGCCGGCTGGGCGGCGGCGGGCGAGATGGTGCGGGAGGCCTACTCCCTGCACCGCGAGGACGACGACTGGGGGCAGGCGGGCACGATGGTCCGGCAGGTGCTGGACGACGCGGCCCGCGACCGCCTCGTCTCGAACGTCAGCGGGCACCTGAAGGACGGGGTGAGCGCCCCGGTCCTGGAGCGTGCCGTGCAGTACTGGCGCAACGTCGACAAGGCGCTCGGCGACCGGATCGCGGCGGCGGTCCGCGACTGACCGCGGCAGGCCAGGGCCGGCACGACGGGCCGACTCCCCGGAAACACCGCCGCCCCGCAGCGTGGATGCTGCGGGGCGGCGGTGCGTCAGGGGCGGGCCCTAAGGGCGCGCTACGGGATCGTGATCGGCGGGCTCTTCGTCGGGTCCGGGCTCTTGGTCGGGTCCGGGCTCTTCGTCGGGTCGGGGGTCTTCGACGGGGTCTTGCTCGGGTTCGGCGAGCTCTTGCCGGGGTCCGGGGTGGTCGCCGACTGAGAGGTGCTCGTCGACGGCGTGACGGAGGACGAGGAGCTCGACGACGGGGAGCTGCTGCGGCTCGGCGCCTGCGAGGCACCCATCTTCGCCTCGGAGAGGTCGAACTCGCCGGTGTCCACGCCCTTGAGCGCGGCCAGCGTGTACGCCTTCCAGATCTCGGCCGGGAAGCTGGAACCACCCGCTCGGCCACCGCCCGCGGTACCGGTCAGGGTGACCTGCTTGGCCGTTCCGGGCTCCTCGCCGAACATCGCGACGACGGTGACGAGCTCCGGCGTGTACGCGGTGAACCAGGCGGCCACGTTGGACTCGGTGGTACCGGTCTTGCCGGCGGCCTCGTAGGCGGAGCTCTTGACGGCCTTGCCGGAACCGTCGTTGACGACGCCGGTGAGCACCTTGGTCACCGTGTCGGCGGTCTGGCGGCTGATGGCCTGGCCGCCCACCGGCTCGATCGGCTTGGGCACGCGGGTGGCGTGCTTGGCGCTCTTGATGATCGTCGGGGTGATCTTCTTGCCGTGGTTGTCGAAGGTGGCGTAGACGCCGGCCATCTCCAGGGTGTTGGCGCTCATGGTGCCGAGCGACATGGCCGGCTTGTCGGCCGGCCAGCCCTGGCGGTCCTTCATGCCGAGCTCCAGGGCCGTCTGCTTCACCTTCGGCGGGCCCACGTCGACGATCATCTGGGCGTACACCGAGTTCACGGAGGAGTTGGTGGCCGCCTGGACGGTGAGGAAGGGGTCGCCGTAGTTCGCGTTGTCCTGGTTCTGCGGCGCGAACGGGGTGTCGCTGCCGACGACCGGGCGCTTGCTGGTGCCGTCGTAGAGCGCGTTCGGGGTGATCGGCTTGCCGTCGTGCGTCGTGGACTTGTTCTCCAGGGCGGAGGCGAGCACGATCGGCTTGAAGGTCGAGCCCGGCTGGAAGTCCTGGCGCAGCGCGTTGCTCGCCCAGTGGTCGGAGAGCCCGGTGCCGCCGTACATCGCGACGACCGCGCCGGTCTTCGGGTCCACGGAGGTGGCGCCGGCCTGGACGCTCGCGTCGACGGGCCGGTCCTTGCGGTCCAGCTTGGCCTCCAGCTCGTCCTGGACGGCCTTCTCCAGCGCGGCCTGCTTCTTCGGGTCGATGTTGAGGGTGATCTCCCAGCCGCCGGCCTGGAGCTCCTGGGCGTTCATCTGGGTCTGCCGCCGCAGCTCCGCGTCCGCGGCCTGCTTCAGGTAGCCCTTCTGTCCCTCCATGCCGGGGGCCGCCTTGGGCTTGATCGGCATCTGGAGCTGGAGCTGCTTGCGCTTCTCCGGGTCGAGCGCCTTCATCTCGACCATGTTGTCGAGCACGCCGTTGAAGCGGATCTTGACCAGCCGCGTGCCGTTCGGGCCGGCGGTCGCCAGGTCGTAGTCGCTGGGCGCCTGGAGGACGGCCGCGAGGTACGCGCCCTGCTCCAGGGTCAGCTTGTCGACGTCGACGCCGTAGTAGGCCTGGGCGGCGGCCTGGATGCCGTACGCGCCGCGCCCGAAGTAGCTGGTGTTCAGGTACCCGGCGAGGATGTCGTCCTTCTTCATGCGCTGGTCGACCTTGAGCGAGATCACCAGCTCCTTGAGCTTGCGGGTCGCCGTCTGGTCCTGGTTCAGGTAGAAGTTCTTGACGTACTGCTGGGTGATCGTCGAACCGCCGGCCTTGCCCTTGCCGGTGACCGTGTTGAACAGGCCCCGGGCGATGCCGAGGAAGTCGACGCCCTGGTCCTCGTAGAAGGACTTGTTCTCGATCGCGATGAAGCCGGTCTTGACGTCCTTGGGGACGCGGCTGATCGGCACGATCTCGCGGTTCATCTTGCCGTCGCGCGCCATGATCGAGCCGTCGGCGTACTTGTAGACGTTGCTCTGCGTCAGGGCGTCGGCGTTCGGGTCGGGCTCGTCCACGTAGAAGTAGAGGGCGACGAGTGCGCCCATGCCGAGCAGGATGATCCCGAAGAAGGCCCCGAGGATCTTCTTCCATGTGAAGAAGCGACGTATGCCGGTCCGCTCGCCGGCACGCCCCTTCCCGGTGGCGCGCCCGCGCGGCGCCCGTCGCGCACTGCGCTGCTGCGCCTTACGCGCTTCTGCTCGGCCCATCGCTCCCGCTCCGCTCGATTACCCCCCCGACGTCAGCTCAGAAAGCTAACACCGCAGGTTGTGACAAAGGTTGGCCAACCGTGGCCAATACCGGTCAATTCGGACGTGAGAATCAGCACCCACATCAAGGGAACCGACGCGCGGCAAGCCCGCAGGGTTGCGGCGGCCCAAAAAAGTGATATCACTTTGCTAAGCGGCTCGACCGGCCGCGACCGAGCGAATGGGGGCAGACCATGACGAATACGGCGGCTATCGCTGGCGACGTACGGGAGTTCACGGCACGCAGCGTCGGCGGCGGACTCGCTTTGCTGCTGGGGCTGTTGGGGGCGGCGGCCGGTGCCGCCCTGATCGCCCTCGGCGCGGCCGCCGAGGGTTCGGCGGCACACGTGTCCCTGATCGTGCTCGGCATCCTCCTGATCGCCGCCTCGGCCTTCGCGATGGGCGGGCTGAACATGGTGGCTCCGGGCGAGGCCCGCGTGGTCCAGCTCTTCGGCCGCTACCGCGGGACGATCCGCACGGACGGCCTGCGCTGGGTGAACCCGCTCACCTCGCGGGAGAAGATCTCCACCCGGGTCCGCAACCACGAGACGGCCGTCCTGAAGGTCAACGACGCGTACGGCAACCCGATAGAGCTGGCGGCCGTCGTGGTGTGGCGGGTGGAGGACACCGCGCGGGCGACGTTCGAGGTGGAGGACTTCACGCAGTTCGTCGAGACCCAGACCGAGGCGGCGGTCCGGCACATCGCGATCGAGTACCCGTACGACGCGCACGACGAGGGCGGGCTGTCGCTGCGCGGCAACGCCGAGGAGATCACCGAGAAGCTGGCGCTCGAACTGCACGCCCGGGTGGAGGCGGCCGGCGTACGGATCATCGAGTCCCGGTTCACGCACCTCGCGTACGCTCCGGAGATCGCCTCCGCGATGCTCCAGCGCCAGCAGGCGGGCGCGGTCGTGGCGGCCCGCAAGCAGATCGTGGAAGGGGCGGTGGGCATGGTCGAACTGGCTCTGACCCGACTGGCGGAGCAGGACATCGTGGACCTGGACCCGGAGCGCAAGGCCGCCATGGTCTCGAACCTGATGGTGGTCCTGTGCGGCGACCGGGCCGCCCAGCCGGTCGTCAACACGGGCACGCTCTACCAGTGAGCCCCGCCGGCGAGCCGCAGGACCCGCAAGCGGGCGAGGGCCGGGAGCGGCCGCCCGCGCGGGCGGGGCGGCAGGCGCGCAAGCAGGTACTGCTGCGGCTCGACCCGCAGGTGTACGACGCCCTCGCCCGCTGGGCGGGCGAGGAGCTGCGCAGCGCCAACGCGCAGATCGAGTTCCTGTTGCGGCGGGCCCTGTCCGAAGCCGGCCGCCTCCCGGGCGGCGCGGCCCCGATCCCGCCGCGCGGCCGCCCCCGCGTCCCGCCCGACGCCTGAGCGGAACGGGACCGAACTCCCGACGAGTGACCGATGGGCAGGCCGAAAGTTCTCTCTACACCGCATGTATACATCGAGTGTATACACCGGATGTATAGTCCTCGGCATGTCCATCGGTCACACGCTCCTCGGCCTCCTGGAGGCCGGTCCACGCCATGGTTACGACCTCAAGCGCGCCTTCGACGAGAAGTTCGGCCACGACCGGCCGCTCGCCTACGGGCAGGTCTACTCGACCATGTCCCGCCTCCTGAAGAACGGCCTCGTCGAGGTCGAGGGGATGGAGAGCGGCGGCGGTCCCGACCGCAAGCGGTACGCCATCACCGACGCCGGCATCACCGACGTCGACGGCTGGCTCGCCCAGCCCGAGAAGCCCGAGCCGTACCTCCAGTCGACCCTGTACACCAAGGTCGTCCTCGCCCTCCTCACCGGCCGCAGCGCCGCCGGCCTCCTGGACACCCAGCGGGCCGAGCACCTGCGGCTCATGCGCATCCTGACCCAGCGCAAGCGCACGGGCGACCTCGCCGACCAACTCGTCTGCGACCACGCGCTGTTCCACCTCGAAGCGGATCTGCGATGGCTGGAACTCGCCGCAGCCCGCCTCGACCAGCTCGCCCGGGAGGTGCGCCGGTGAGCGCGATGCCTCCGGCCGGCACCCTGCTCTGCGCCACCGGCCTGCGCAAGACGTACGGGTCCACCGCCGCGCTCGACGGCGCGGACTTCTCCATCCACCCCGGCGAGGTCGTCGCCGTCATGGGCCCCTCCGGATCCGGCAAGTCGACGCTCCTGCACTGCCTCGCCGGGATCGTCCCGCCCGACTCCGGCACCGTCACCTACGCCGGCCGCGAGCTGTCCGCCATGAACGACGCCGAGCGCAGCGCCCTGCGCCGCGGCGAGTTCGGCTTCGTGTTCCAGTTCGGCCAGCTCGTGCCCGAGCTGTCCTGCGTCGAGAACGTCGCCCTCCCGCTGCGCCTGACCGGCGTGAAGCGCAAGCAGGCCGAGCGCACCGCCCTGGACTGGATGGCCCGCCTGGAGGTCGCCGAACTCGGGGACAAGCGCCCCGGCGAGGTCTCCGGCGGCCAGGGCCAGCGCGTCGCCGTCGCCCGCGCCCTCGTCACCGGACCCCGGGTCCTCTTCGCCGACGAGCCCACCGGCGCCCTCGACTCCCTCAACGGCGAGCTCGTCATGCAACTGCTGACCGAGGCCGCCCGGTCCGCGAACGCCGCCGTCGTCCTCGTCACGCACGAGGCCCGCGTGGCCGCGTACTCCGACCGCGAGATCGTCGTACGCGACGGCAGGTCCCGCGACATGGAGCGCGCCATATGAACCAGGGCGGACTCCGGGTCTGGGCCCGTGACCTGGCCCTCGGTGCCCGGTTCGCCCTCGGCGGCGGCCGCGAGGGCTGGACCCGCACCCTCCTGACCGGCGTGGGCGTCGGCCTCGGCGTCGCCCTGCTGCTGGTCACCACGGCGGTACCGGCCGCGATGACCGCCCGCGAGCAGCGCGGCGCCGCCCGCGCCACGATCACCTCGACGCCCGCCGAGCAGCCCGGACACGACACCCTGCTGGTCGCCGCGGGGAACATGACGTACCACGGGGACGACATCGACGGGCGCCTCGTCCAGCCCGAAGGGCCGGACGCCCCGCTGCCGCCCGGGCTCAAGGCGTTCCCCGGCCCGGGCGAACTGGCCGTCTCCCCGGCCCTCGACCGGCTGATGAAGACCGGCGGGGGCGAACTGCTCCGCGAGCGCCTCGACGGCAAGATCGTGTCGGTCATCGGCGACGCGGGGCTGGTCGGCCCGACCGACCTGTACTACTACGCGGGAACGGACCGGCTCGCCGCGCAGGCCGACGGCCCGTACGTCCAGCGGCTCACCAGCTTCGACAAGACCGTCGACACCCCGCCGCTCGACCCCGTCCTCGCCCTCCTCCTGCTGATGGTCTTCGTCGCCCTGCTGACGCCCGTCGCCGTGTTCATCGCGGCCGCCGTCCGCTTCGGCGGGGACCGCCGCGACCGGAGGCTGGCGGCCCTGCGCCTGGTCGGCGCCGACGCCCGGATGGTCCGCCGGATCGCCGCGGGCGAGGCGCTCGCCGGTGCGCTGGCCGGCCTGGTCCTGGGCACCGGCTTCTTCCTGATCGCCCGGCAGCTCGCCCCGGGCCTGGACGTCCAGGGGCGCAGCGTCTTCTCCGCGGACCTCGACCCGCGCCCGGCGCTGGCCGCGCTCGTCGCGGTCTGCGTCCCGGCCGCCGCCGTCGCCGTGACCGTGTTCGCCCTGCGCGGTGTGGTCATCGAGCCGCTCGGCGTGGTCCGCACCGCCACCCCGCGCCCGCGCCGGATCTGGTGGCGGCTGCTGATGCCGCTGGCCGGACTGGGCCTGCTGGCCCCGATGGCGGGCCGCGGCGGCACCCACGGGCGGTTCAACCAGTGGCAGGTCTCCGGCGGTGCGGTGCTGCTCCTGGTCGGGGTCACCGCCCTGCTGCCCTGGCTGCTGGAGCGGATCGTGGCCCGGCTCGGCGGCTCCGGCACCGTGTCCTGGCAGCTGGCCGTGCGCCGGCTCCAGCTCACCAGCGGATCCGCGGCCCGGCTGGTCAACGGCATCGCGGTCGCGGTGGCCGGGGCCATCGCCCTGCAGATGCTGTTCGCCGGCGTCGAGGGCTCCTACACGCGCGACACCGGACAGGACCCCTCCCGGGCCTCCCTGTCCATCCTGACCCGGGCCGGTACCGAGGACCGCCTCGATGTCATCGGCAGGGCGGTGGCCGGCACCCCCGGCATCGCCAAGACCGTGCCCCTGACGTCCACTTCGGCCTCCCGCAGCCCCGGGGCGCGCGTCGGGTCGATCGGCCTGACCATCGGGACGTGCGAGGCCCTGCGCGAGGTCGCGCAGCTGCCCTCCTGCACGGACGGCGACGCCTTCGTCCTGACCGGCGGCGCCGACCGGGCGCGTGCCGGGGCGGTCGCGCCGGGCGACGAGCTGTTCACCGGGAACCGGTACGCCTCCGGGGGCCCCGGGCCGGCCGCCTGGTCCGTACCCGCCGGCGCGCGGACGGCGCCGGCCCGCAAGGACCCGAGCGGCGTCCTGCGCACCGGCCTGCTGGTCACCCCGGCGGCCGCCCCGAAGAACGTGGGCGGCGCGATGGCCCAGGTGTTCGTCCAGCTGGACCCGAACGTGCCGGACGCGCTGGAGCGGGCCCGGACCGCCTCCTACAAGGCCGACCCGCTGGCCACCGCCATGACCCTCCGGTCGACCCGGACGGCGGGCCGGTTCGACTCGATCCGCACCGGCCTGTTCGTCGGCGCGACCCTGGTCCTGGTGCTGATCGGCGCGAGCCTGCTCGTCTCGCAGCTGGAGCAGCTGCGCGAGCGCAAGAAGCTGCTGTCGTCGCTGGTCGCCTTCGGCACGAAGCGCTCCACGCTGGGCCTGTCGGTGTTGTGGCAGACGGCCCTGCCGATCGGGCTCGGCCTGGTCCTGGCCGCCTCCATCGGCCTCGCGCTCGGTGCGGTGCTGATGCGGATGACCGACGTCCCGGTCCGGATCGACTGGGCCTCGGTGCTCGCCATGGCGGGCACGGGCGCCGCGGTGGCCCTGGCGGTGACCCTGCTCAGCATGCCGGCACTGCTGCGGCTGATGCGCCCGGACGGCCTGCGCACGGAGTGACGCCGGGCGCGCGAGCCCGTACGCACGCCCCCTCCCGTACGCCCGCCCCGCGGGGCCGCCCTACTCGGCCGGCCACACCGGGAGCGGGCGTACGGCTTCGCGCAGGGCGCCCGCGATGGCCCGGAACTCCTCCTGGCGGGCCGTCCCCGTCCGCATGGCCAGCGCGATCCGCCGCGAGGGCGCGGGCTCGGCGAAGTACCCGGTGGCCAGGTACTCGTTGCGGGCGGTCTCCAGCCGCAGCGCGGTACGCGGCAACAGGGTCACGCCCAGTCCCCCGGCGACCAGCTGTACGAGGGTGGACAGCCCGGCGGCGGTCGTGGTGACGGCCGCCCCGTCGGGCCGGCCCGCCTCGCGGCAGATGTCCAGGGCCTGGTCGCGCAGGCAGTGCCCCTCGTCGAGCAACAGCAGCCGCAGGCCCCGCAGTTCCTCGCGCGGAATGTCCCGGCGCCCGGCGAGCGGGTGCTCCCGGGGCGCGAGGAGGACGAAGTCCTCGTCGAAGACGGGCAGTTCGGTGACCCCGGGGACGCCGAGCGGCACCGCGAGCAGCAGCAGGTCGAGCCGCCCGCCGGCCAGCCCGTCCAGCAGCGAGGAGGTCTGCTCCTCGTGTACCTGGAGGTCCATCCGGGGATAGCGGCGGTGGAACAGCCCGAGCACGGTCGGCAGCAGGTAGGGGGCCACCGTGGGGATCACCCCGAGCCGCAGGATCCCGGTGAAGGGGGCGCGTACGGCCTCGGCCTCCTCCAGCAGCCCGCCCATGGCGTCGAGGACCGCCTTGGCCCGGGCCGCGATCCGCTCGCCCGCCGGGGAGAGCAGCACCTTGCGGGTGGTGCGCTCCAGCAGCTGGACGCCGAGGGCCTCCTCCAGCGCGGAGACGGCGCCCGAGAGCGCGGGCTGGCTCATGCCGATCGCGGCGGCGGCGTCCCGGAAGTGCAGGTGTTCGGCGACGGCCGCGAACGCGCGCAGCTGTGCGAGCGTCGCCTGCTTCGCTCCCCTGTTGCCGAGGGCCACTGATAGGTACCTCCGATCACCCGCCACCAGAGTAGCTCCGGGGGCCGCCCCGAACCCCTGCGCGCTGCGGGGTGCCCCGCCCTGCGTGAGAGTGGAGGTAGGGCAAGCAAAGCTTCGGCCATGGTCTTCGCCCGGGAGGCAACCATGATGAACAAGTTCCTTCGGATCGCCGTACTGGCCCCGCTGGCGGCCTCACCACTGGTCCTGGGCCCGACGGTGCTGGCCCACCCCGCCGCGGCGGCACCCGCGGCCGGCACGTGCAGCGTCGTGCAGGGCTACGGCCCGCCGCCGAACAACTGGGCGATCAACGGCACCGGATTCACCGGGGACACCGTCCCGGTCACGAGCGACAACGGCTCCACCGTCCCCGCCGCCAAGGTCACCGGCGGCAGCGTCCGGGTCTCCGCCCTGGCCCCGGGCCACTACACGGTCGGCGGTGTCGCGTGCACGGGCGGAGTGGCTCCCGAGACGCAGGGCACGGGTACGGGTGAGGACGCGAAGGTCCAGTACGACAAGGGCTTCCAGAAGGGGTTCCAGGCGATCAGGGCGAGCTGCGCCGCCAAACCGCCGCAGACCCTGGGCGAGGTGGACCCCAACTGGCAGAAGGGCTATGACAGCGGTGCGGCGCTGGCCGCCAAGACGTTCTGCGGCGGCAAGCAGGACGGGCAGACGGGCACCTCCGAGTACGACAAGGGCCACAAGCTCGGCTACGACACCACCAAGGCCACCTGCCAGACCGCTCCGCCGAAGACCGCCGTGGCACCCGACCCCGAATGGATCCGCGGCTACACCGAGGGCGCCGCGAAGGCCGCCGCCGAGTTCTGCAAGTAGCCGTCGCTGAATCGATCACTCTGCGTCGCTCTTTGCCCGTACGGACGCATTGATAGGGAAGCCTGATCAGCGCAACCACTGTTTGCGATTTCCGCGATCAATGCTGCCTGTGCCAGCATGTGAGACCGTCCAACCCCTCAGGGAAGTCCCCAAAAGGGATGTTTTCCCGTCTCGCAAGGAGAGCACGTGCTCACTGTCGGCGACAAGTTCCCCACCTACGATCTGACCGCTTGCGTCTCGCTCGAAGCTGGCAGCGAGTTCGCCCAGATCGACCACAAGACCTACGAGGGCAAGTGGCGCGTGGTGTTCTTCTGGCCGAAGGACTTCACCTTCGTCTGCCCGACCGAGATCGCCGCGTTCGGCAAGCTGAACGAGGAGTTCCAGGACCGCGACGCGCAGATCCTCGGCGTCTCCGGCGACTCCGAGTTCGTCCACCACGCCTGGCGCAAGGACCACGCCGACCTGCGTGACCTGCCCTTCCCGATGCTGGCCGACTCCAAGCACGAGCTCATGCAGGCCTGTGGCGTGCAGGGCGAGGACGGCTTCGCGCAGCGCGCCGTGTTCATCGTCGACCAGAACAACGAGATCCAGTTCACGATGGTGACCGCCGGTTCCGTGGGCCGTAACCCCAAGGAGGTCCTGCGGGTCCTCGACGCCCTGCAGACCGACGAGCTGTGCCCCTGCAACTGGAACAAGGGCGAGGGCACCCTGGACGCCGGCGCGCTGCTGGCCGGTGAGTGACGGATGTCCCTCGACTCCCTCAAGTCCGCCATACCGGACTTCGCCAAGGACCTGAAGCTGAACCTCGGCTCGGTCGTCGGCAACCAGGACACCCTCTCGCAGCAGCAGCTGTGGGGCACCGTCCTGTCCTGCGCGATCGCCGCCCGCTCCCCGCGCGTCCTGCGTGAGCTGGAGCCGGAGGCGAAGGCGGCCCTGTCGCCGGAGGCGTACACCGCCGCCAAGTCCGCAGCCGCGATCATGGCGATGAACAACGTCTTCTACCGCACCCGCCACCTGCTCTCCGACCCGGAGTACGGCACGCTGCGTGCGGGCCTGCGGATGAACGTCATCGGCAACCCGGGCGTGGAGAAGGTCGACTTCGAGCTGTGGTCGCTCGCCGTCTCCGCGATCAACGGCTGCGGCCAGTGCCTGGACTCGCACGAGCAGGTCCTGCGCAAGGCCGGCGTCGACCGCGGGACGATCCAGGAGGCCTTCAAGATCGCCTCGGTGATCCAGGCCGTCGCGGTCACCCTCGACGCCGAGGCCGCCCTCGCCGCCGAGTAGTACGCACGGCCGTACGACCGAACGACAGGACCCCCGCAGCCGCTCCCGGCCGCGGGGGTCCTGTCGTTCGGTTCACTTGCGCAGGGACGCCATCAGGGTGCGCATGTCCTCGACCATCGCCGCCTGGACGGCCTCCTCGTCCGGGTCCGGGGCGCCCTGCCCCCCGTACCACTGAACGGTGAGGCTGAAGACGGCGCCCCCGTCGAGCACTTCGAGCCGTGAGCCGCCGACCCGGCGGGTGAGCAATGCCCGCTCGCCGAGCCCGGGGACCTGCTCCACCTCGCCGCCCGAACTCGCCATGCCCCCGACGCCCCCGAGGCCGGTGGGGCCCGCACCGAACTCCGTGCGGGGATCGGCCTTCTTGTGCAGCTGGACCAACACCTCGGCCCCGTAGGAAAGACGGCCCTCGACCCACGGCGCGCCGTGCGCGCAGTACGCCCAGTCGAGCGCGGGGTGCGCTTCATGGCGCGCGTAGTCCCCGGTGAGCTGCGTGGTGGACGCGGACACCGCGGTCAGCTTGACCTTGCACAGGTCCTCGGCATGCCGGTACGCGATCCGCGGCGCGGGCTCGCCGAAACGATCCTGCACCGTCAGGACGCCGGCCCAGACGGCCGAGGCCAGCACCGCCCCGCCGAGCGCCCATAACCAGGCCCTACGGGGCCCCCGTACGCGCTCGCGCGGGGTGTCGGGCTCCCCGGCCGCCGTGGTCGGCCGGTCGGTGCCCCACTCCCCTTCGAGCTCAGGCTCGCTGATCACGTCCGGCCTCCCGGGCCGCCTGCTCGAACGCCGTCGAGCCGTGCGGCCCCGGGCCGATCGCCGCGGCGCCGTGCAGGAGCTGGTCCCGGGAGTAGGCCCTCAGGTAGACGACCACCGTGTTGGTGACGGCGACCAGCGGGACCGCGACCACCGCCCCGCCGATGCCCGCGACCATGCCGCCCGCGGCCACCGACAGCACCACCGCGAGCGGGTGCACCCGTACCGCCCGGCCCAGGATGAAGGGCTGGAGCACGTGCCCCTCGATCTGCTGCACGGCCAGTACGACGGCCAGCACCATCAGCGCGGTCCACGGCCCCTGGGTCACCAGGGCGACGACCACCGCGAGGGCGCCGGAGACCACCGCGCCGACGAGCGGGATGAACGCGAACAGGAAGATGAAGACGGCCAGCGGCACCGCCATGGGCACCTTGAGGAAGTAGATGCCGAGGCCGATGAAGATGGCGTCGATGAGCGCGACGAGCACCGTGCCGCGCACGTACGCCGTCAGCGTGCGCCAGGCGCGCGGACCGGCGCCCGCGACACCGGGGCGGGCGGCGGCCGGGACCAGGCCCTGCACCCACGTCCAGATGCGCTTGCCGTCGTAGAGCAGGAACAGCGTCGAGAACATCGCGAGCAGGATGCCCGTGAGCACCTCGACGAGGACCGTCACGCCCTGGAGGCCGGCGGAGGTGATCTGCTCGGTGTTGGTGCCGATGGTCTCGCTGAGGTTCTTCGCGATGTCGTTGATCTGCTTCTCGGTCACGTGGAACGGACTGTCCAGTGCCCAGAGTTTGAGCTCGTTGATCCCGTCCCGGACCCGGGCGGAGAGGTCGTCGAGGTTCTCCATGACCTGCCAGACCACGAACCAGCCGACCAGCCCGATGACCACGAACCCGAGGATCGCGGTGACGGCGGTGGCGAGCCCGCGCGGCAGGCCGAGGCGGCGCAGCCGGACCACGAAGGGCTGGAGCAGCGCGGTGACGAGCAGGGCGGCGGCGAAGGCGAGCACGACCAGGCGGACTTCGCTGATCACCTTCATCACGACCCAGAGCATCCCGGCGAGCAGCAGGAGCCGCCAGCTGACCTCGGCGGCGACCCGCATGCCCCACGGGACGACGCTCACGGGGTCGGGGCGCCCGCGCAGGGCGGGCGGGTGCGGGGGGTGGCCGGGCTGCTCGGCGGGCGCGGTGGTGGCCGGGGCGTGCGCCGGGGCCGCCGGATCCTGCGCGCCGGCGCCCGCGCCCGAAGCCGCGCCCGCGGGGGCGGCGCCGGAAGCGGCGACCGGGACCGCGGCAGCCGTGCCGATGCTCTCCGCCTCGACCTCGGCACGCCGCGCCTGGAGCCGCGCCTCCATGCGGCTCAGCCTGTTCCCGAGCCGGCCGAGCCAGCCTGCCCTCTTCGCCATGTCTTTCCCTTCCCCCGCCCGTGGACACACCTCGAAAGACCGTACACGCGAGGAGCCCCGCACCGTAGGACGGTGCGGGGCTCTTCGAGGTTGAGCGGAGGCGGGCTCTAGTACCAGCCGTTGGCCTGGTGGAAGCTCCAGGCCGCGCAGGGGCTGTGGTACCGCTCGTTCATGTAGTTGAGGCCCCACTGGATCTGGGTGGCCGGGTTGGTCCGCCAGTCGTCGGCGACCGACGACATCTTCGAACCCGGGAGTGCCTGGACCAGACCGTACGCGCCCGAGGACGAGTTCACGGCCTTGTAGTTCCAGGTGGACTCCTCGTTGATGATGTTCGAGAAGCACTGGAACTGACCGGCCGGGACGATCTGCCGGGCGATGTCCTTGACCTGGGCGACCGTGTAGGAGCTCTGGACGGCGAAGTCGCCGGCGCTGCGGGCCGCGGAGCGGCTGGCGATCTGCTCCTTCTCGTCGCGGTCCTTCTTCGCCTTCTCGTCGGCGGCCTTCTGCGCCTCGGCCTTCTTGGACTTGGCGTCCTCGGCGGCCTGGATGCGGGCGGCTTCCTCGGCGACACGCTTGGCGTCGGTGTCGGCGCCCTGGGCGATGGCGTCGGCCTGCTGCGTCAGGGACGCGTTCTGGACCTGCGCCTGCTCGCCGACCGGGATATCGGCGAGGAGGGTCGCCCCGGACGCGGTGGTCTCGAGATCGTTCGAGGCGGCGGGGTCGCCAGCGGCAACGCCCACGACTGCGCCAACGGTGGTGACTGCGGTGGCCGAAGCCACAGCGAATCCCCGGACCGAGATCCGGCTCACACGGTGTCCTTCCAGCAGCGTCCGCAGTGACCGGGCGGGCGCAATAGTGCCCCTCGACACTGGCCTCCGTGGTGCTGTGATCACTGGAAGCGCGGGCCCGTGGGCAACTCCCTTGCGGGGGCTGCCGCGTGACGACTCGGGCGGCATACGGCGAACGGCTCTGGAGTTGTGGTGCTGCGCGCACCTCCCGTCGTGGTGACGGGAGATACCGGGGGTCCCCCCAGACGAAGTCGTGGGGGAGTGTGCCGTATGCGGGGCCTGACGGAAAACAGACTCTGCCGGACCCCGACACCGCAAGGCAATTCTCCATTGCGTGTGAAAGGTCACACCTGGCATGTTGCCGTTGGTTTCCTCAAAGGGCTGTGCAGCGCGACGCCGCCCGGCTAGGCTCTCGGGCCTTTGCCGGGCGGCGCCAACTCACTTTCCCGCTATGGGGGTTTTGCCCCTCATCGCACCTACAGCGATTCGAGCATCTCGGTCACCAGCGCGGCGATCGGGGAGCGCTCGGAGCGGTTGAGCGTGACGTGCGCGAAGAGCGGATGCCCCTTCAGCTTCTCAACGACGGCGACCACTCCGTCGTACCGGCCGACCCGCAGATTGTCCCGCTGCGCGACATCGTGGGTCAGAACGACCCGCGAATTCGCACCGATCCGGGACAGAACGGTCAGCAGCACATTGCGCTCCAGCGACTGCGCCTCGTCCACGATCACGAAGGCGTCGTGCAGCGAGCGCCCGCGGATGTGCGTGAGCGGCAGGACCTCCAGCATCCCCCGGTTCAGCACCTCCTCGATGACCTCGCGCCCGGCCACCGCCGAGAGGGTGTCGAAGACCGCCTGCGCCCAGGGGCTCATCTTCTCGGACGCGTCCCCGGGCAGGTAGCCGAGGTCCTGGCCGCCCACCGCGTACAGCGGCCGGAAGACCATCACCTTCTGGTGCTGCCTGCGCTCCAGCACCGCCTCCAGGCCCGCGCACAGCGCCAGCGCCGACTTTCCGGTGCCGGCCCGGCCGCCCATGGAGATGATGCCGATCTCCGGGTCGAGCAGCAGGTCCAGGGCGATGCGCTGCTCGGCGCTGCGGCCGTGCAGTCCGAAGGCCTCGCGGTCGCCCTTGACGAGCCGTACGTTCCCGTCGGGAGTGACCCGCCCCAGGGCCTTGCCGCGCTCGGACTGGATGACCAGCCCGGTGTGCACGGGCAGTTCCGCGGCCTCCGGTACGTACAGCCGCTCCTCGGAGTAGAGCAGGTCGACCTGCTCCCCGGACAGCGCGAGCTCGCTCATGCCGGTCCAGCCGGCATCGGTGATCGCGAGCTCCGCCCGGTACTCCTCGGCGAGCAGCCCCACGGAGGAGGCCTTGATGCGCAGCGGGAGATCCTTCGAGACGACCGTGACGTCGTAGCCCTCGGCCTGGAGGTTGCGGGCGACCGCGAGGATCCGCGAGTCGTTGTCCCCCAACCGGAAGCCGGCCGGCAGGACACCGGGGTCGGAGTGGTTGAGCTCGACACGGAGGGTGCCGCCGAGATCGCCCAACGGGATGGGGGCGTCGAGGCGACCGTAGCGAACCCGGAAGTCGTCGAGCAGGCGCAGGGCCTGACGGGCGAAGTAGCCGAGTTCGGGATGGTGCCTCTTTGCCTCCAGCTCGGTGATCACCACGATCGGGAGCACGACCTCGTGCTCGTCGAAGCGCGTGATCGCGTTGGGGTCTGCCAGCAGGACGCTGGTGTCGAGGACGTAGGTCCGCCTGTCGGGCAGGCGGCGCTTTGTGCTGGTCACCACGGAAGGACGTACCCCCTCGGAAGAGGTCGGGCCATGAAGACCGGACCGGTCATCGGCACCCCTGCGGGGCCGATTTCCGGCCCTCCCACTCCGTCCGTGCGAACCGCACGTGCGTCCTGGTGCAAAGGGCCTCCCGGGCGGACGACCCCATGTCGCCCGCTGAGACTCGACACCCGTGGATCGGGCATCGACCTGAAAGGGATATTCCCCGATCAGGCCCGGCCATGCCATGGCATATGACGGACGCTCGGTGAATCCCTGGTGAAGGCCTTGCAGGGGGGAGGGCCGGGGCCGAGGGGGCGTCAGCCCGCCCGGCCGTCAGGCTCCGTAGCGCCGGTGGCGGGCGGCGTAATCACGCAGTGCCCGCAGGAAGTCGACCTTGCGGAAGGCCGGCCAGAACACCTCGCAGAAGTAGTACTCCGAGTGGGCGCTCTGCCAGAGCATGAATCCGGACAGCCGCTGCTCGCCGCTGGTGCGGATCACGAGGTCCGGGTCGGGCTGGCCGCGCGTGTAGAGGTGCTCCGCGATGTGGTCGATGTCGAGGATCTCGGCGAGCTCCTCGAAGGAGGTGCCCTTCTCCGCGTGCTCCAGCAGCAGCGAGCGGACCGCGTCGGCGATCTCCTGGCGGCCGCCGTAGCCGACGGCGACGTTGACCAGTATCCCGTCGACGTCGTGGGTGGCCTGTTCGGCTTCCTTGAGGACGGACTGGGTCTGTCCGGGCAGGATGTCGAGGTTGCCCACGTGGTGGACGCGCCAGCGGCCGTCCGCGGCGAGGCCCCGGACGGTGTTCTCGATGATGTTGAGCAGCGGGCGGAGCTCGACCTCCGGCCGGTCCAGGTTGTCCGTGGACAGCATCCACAGGGTGACGACCTCGACGTCCGTCTCGGTGCACCAGCCCAGCATCTCGGAGATCTTGTCGGCCCCCGCCTGGTGGCCCTGCTCCGTCGTACCTCCGGACGCCTTCGCCCAGCGCCTGTTCCCGTCCAGGATCACGCCGATGTGCTTGGGCGACGCGTCATGGTCGAGGCGGCCTTCCACCCGGCGTGCGTAGAGCCTGTACACCAGGTCGCGCAGCTTCACGATCTTCCAGCCCCTCCGTGCAATGCCCCCGTGCGAATTGCGGTCCCTCCCCCGAGGCCGCCACATTACTGCGCGGCGGGATCGGGTACCCAACTCGGTCTGTCACAAGTCCGTGATAGGGAGGACAACGTGACTGATAACAATCCCTATCGGGCAGAGCCCTCGCGCTACGACTCCATGGAGTACCGGCGCACCGGCCACAGCGGCCTCAAGCTCCCCGCCATCTCCCTCGGCCTCTGGCACAACTTCGGCGACGACAAGTCCCTGGAGTCCCAGCGGGCGATCTTGCGCCGGGCCTTCGACCTCGGCGTCACCCACTTCGACCTGGCGAACAACTACGGCCCGCCCCCCGGCTCGGCCGAGCTCAACTTCGGGAAGATCTTCGCGCAGGACTTCGCGTCGTACCGCGACCAGCTGATCCTCTCCACCAAGGCCGGCTACTTCATGCACGAAGGCCCCTACGGCGAGTGGGGCAGCCGGAAGTACCTGATGAGCTCGCTCGACGCGTCGCTGAAGCGCATGGGCGTGGACTACGTCGACATCTTCTACTCGCACCGCTTCGACCCGGAGACCCCGCTGGAGGAGACCATGGGCGCGCTCGCGTCCGCGGTCCAGCAGGGCAAGGCGCTGTACGTGGGCGTGTCCTCGTACACGGCCGCGCAGACGGCCGAGGCGGCGCGGATCCTGCGCGAGATGGGCGTCCGCCCGCTCATCCACCAGCCCTCGTACTCCATGATCAACCGCTGGACGGAGGAGGACGGGCTGCTGGACACCCTGGAGGAGGCCGGCATGGGCTGCATCTCCTTCGCGCCGCTCGCGCAGGGGCTGCTGACCGGCAAGTACCTGAAGGGCATCCCGGAGGACTCCCGGGCGGCCGCCGGCAAGTCCCTGAACCCGGACCTGCTGTCGGATGACGTGGTCCGCCGCCTGGCCGGCCTGAACGAGATCGCGGCGCGCCGCGGGCAGTCGCTCGCGCAGCTGGCGCTGAACTGGGTGCTCCGGGACGAGCGGATGACCTCGGCGCTGATCGGCGCTTCGAGCGTGTCCCAGCTGGAGCAGAACGTGGCGGCCCTGGGCGGTGCGCCGCTGTCGGAGGAGGAGCTGACGGAGATCGACTCCTTCGCGGTGTCCACCCCCGGCACGAACATCTGGGCCCAGCGCGGCTGACCTGCGCTTTTGGGCGTGGGGGGGTGGAAACAAAAAACGGGCCGGTCCGTGGGGGGGATACGGACCGGCCCGAGGGGGGGGTTCCACCATAACCCTTCGTAAAGCCTGATGCGTGCATCGGCGCAAGATGATTACGCTCCGAAACCGCCCAGCAGCACTCCGGTGAGGGCTCCGGCGGCCATGAAGGGGCCGAACGGGAACCCCGTCCGGCGGCCCGCGCGGCCCCTCAGCACAAGGGTGAGCCCGTACAGGGCGCCGTAGAGGAACCCGAGGAAGGCTCCGGCGGCCCACACCCCCCAGCCGTACCACCCAAGAGTGACCCCGAGCGCGAGCGCCAGCTTGACGTCGCCGAAGCCCAGGCCGGCGGGGTTGAGGAGGAAGAGCAGGAGGTACGCCCCTGCGAGCGCGCTCCCGCCGGCGAGGGCCCCCGTCCAGGACCCCGCGGCGCCGGGCACGAGGGCCGCGCCCCCGAGTCCGGCGGCCAGGGCTCCGGCGAGGGGGAGGGTCAGCACGTCGGGCAGCCGCTGCACGGTGAGGTCCACGATCCCGAGCAGGAGCAGCACGGGCACCGCCGCAACGAACACCACTCCTTCGGGCCGCCCTCCGATGGCCCACGCCAGTCCCCCGCACCCCACCGCGGCCGTACCGACGGCCCACCCGAGGCCCATTCCGTACGTATGGCGGGGGCGGGCGGAGGGCCGGGAGGGCGCGGCGTCGCGGCAGCGGGGCAGGCCCAGCCAGCCGGGGATGGGGTGGCCCTCCGGGCAGCGGTCGCGCCACGCGGCGTCCGGCTCGACCGACAGGCGGTACGCCGCCCGCGGCAGCAGCAGCCCCGCGGCCACGCCGTAGGCGACCGCGGCGGCGGTGATCACGAACAGGCCCATCCGCCGACCGTAGGCGCAGACACCGGCACCTGCATGGGCCCGGGGGCCCAACCACCCCTACCCTGCCGCCATGACGACCAGCAACGGCCTCCTCCGGCTCGGGCCGGACCTGCCGGCGGTGCCCCTGGAGATCGCGGCCTCCTACCGCGCCCGCACCCGCGGACTCCTCGGCCGCGACGGCATACCCGGCGCCGCCCTGCTCCTCACCCCGGCCGGCAGCGTGCACACGTTCCGGATGCGGTTCGCGATCGACGTGGCGTACCTCGACCGCCACCTGCGCGTCATCGCCCTGACCACCATGCCCCCGAACCGCCTCGGCCTCCCCCGGCTCCGCTCCCGGCACGTCCTGGAGGCCGAGGCCGGCGCCATGGCCGCCTGGGGCCTGCGCGCAGGGTCCAGGCTGGACATCGAGGGACCGCACGGCGGGACACCCCTGGACCGCCGCCGGCCGGACCCCCGCCGGGGGGCGGCCGGCTCGTCCGACCCCGATGCGCTGGACACCCGCTAGGCGCCGCGCGGCCCCGGCGGTAGGTTGGGGCGGTTGAGCTGGGGTCTCAGGGGAGCGGCATGACGGAGAACGCGCGGATCAAGGCGCTGGAGCAGATCATGCCGGCGACGCACGGCGCCGACGAGGACATCGACTGGCCGGCCGCCGAAGCCACCTGGCGGACCCGGTTCCCGGCCGATTTCATCGCCTTCATGGGCCGCTTCGGCGCCGGCTCCATCAACGGCGAGGCCAGCATCCTCCTCCCCCTCCCCAAGCCCGGTCTCCAGTGGGACCCGGCCGAGATGGCCGAGGAGACCGCCAACGCCCGCCAGCTCTGGGAGGCGGAGGGCGGCCGGGCCGCCTTCGGCTTCGACCCCGAGTCGATCATCGCGTGGGGGGTCACCGGCGGCTCCGACATCCTCTGCTGGCTCACCAACGACCCCGATCCGGAGCGCTGGCCCGTCCTGGTGGTCGGCCGGCACACCGCCGACGCCTTCGCCGTGTACCCGTACGGGATGGCGGAGTTCCTGTACCGGCTCTGCTCCGACGAGTTCGACGTGAGCCCGGTCAGCATCACCTTCTGGGACGGCGGGCACCTCAGCTTCGTGCACTGGCGCAAGGCCCAGCGCCGCTGGCAGGAGGGCCGCAACCCCGAGACGGGCGAGCCCGACCCGTACGCGGGCGAGTTCGCCGACTGAGCGCCGGGCGCACCGCTTCGCTCCGACCTGATCCGGCCCGGCCCGACCTGACCTGACCTGACCCACCTGACCTGATCCGGTCCCCCGACCCGTTCCGCAGCCCCAATGGGCCGGAATCGGGCCATTCGGCATGTCTACGCGCGTCCGATTTGTTGATCACATATCGGAAAACACCAGCCGGAAAAGCCGCACTTGGAGCATTGACCACAAGTTCCGCCCCAATGGAATCAACCGCCCCCATGCAGGAGAGAATTCCGGCCAACGGGCCACGGACGGACACCCCAGCCCGGAGCAACTCATAAGTAGTAACGGGACTCAAAAGAAATTCAGGGGAATACACCCGTGCAACGAAGAATCTTCGGCCCGAGTACGACCGCGGTCGTGCTCGGTCTGCTGATACCACTGTCCGGATGCGGCGATTCAGGCAACAGTGCAGGTGACAGCGGTACGCTCCACCTGGTCGCCGCAGAATACGGGGACACCCAGGCCACCAGTTCCAAGGCCTTCTGGGACAAGGTGACGGCGGATTTCACCAAGGCCAACCCCGGTATCAAGGTCGAGGTCCAGCTCCTGCCCTGGGCCGACATCGACCGCGAGGTCTCCCGTATGGTCAAGACCGGCAATGCGCCGGACATGGCCCTCATGGGCTCGTACTCGGACTTCGCGGCGCAGGACAAGCTCTATTCCGCGGACGAACTCCTGTCGGTCACGGCCGAGGCGAACTTCCTCCAGCCGCTGGCCGAGGCCGGCTCGGTCGGCAACACCCTCTACGGCCTGCCCTGGGTGGCGAGCAGCCGGCTGCTCTTCTACAACCAGGGCCTCTTCAAGCAGGCCGGCGTCAGCGAGCCCAAGACCTGGTCCGACCTGAAGTCCGCCGCCAAGGCGCTCAAGGAGAAGGGCGTGAAGTACCCGTACGCCCTCCCCCTGGGCCCGGAGGAGGCGCACGCCGAGGCGATGATCTGGGAACTGAGCAACGGCGGCGGCTACGCCGACAGCAGCGGCAACTACAACCTGGCCTCCGACCAGAACATCCTGACCTTCCGCTGGCTCAAGGACAACCTGGTCGGCCCCGGCCTGACCGGGCCCGTCCCGCCGTCCCAGCTCAACCGCGCCGACGCCTTCGCCGCGTTCACCCGCGGCGAGGTCGGCATGCTGAACGGCTATCCGCAGCTCCTGCACGAGGCCCGCGCCAAGGGCATCGACGTGCGCACCGCGCCCATGCCGGTCTCGGAGAACCTCGGCTCCGGGGAGAGCACGCCGGCCGTGGGTGTCGCCGACTGGATGATGGCGTTCAAGCAGCACGGCAAGCGCGCGGAGATCGGCAAGTTCCTGGACTTCATCTACCAGGACAAGAACCTGTCGGACTTCGCGGGCCGCTACCACCTGCTGCCGTCGACCGTCTCGGCCTCCCGCAACCCCTCCGGCGGCGGCCTCGACAGCAACGACCAGTTCTTCCTGACGGCCCTGCGCGGTGCGCAGTTGTACCCGGTGAACGACCCGTCGTGGGTGACGGTCAGCGACACCATCAAGCGCAACATCGGCCGGGCCGTGGAGCCGAACGGCGACGCGAAGAGCGTCCTGGAGGAGATCGCCGCCAAGGCGAACGAGGAAACCAAGAAGAGGCACTGACCGGAGCGGCACCGACCGCCGAAACTTCTGAACATCCCGTCCGACACGGGACTTTCGACCCTGTCGCGCCCCATCCCGTGCGACAGAATGGCTGCTACGGCTCTTGATCCAAGGGGCCGCGGACCAGTCGCCGCCGATCACCCACAAGGTGCGCGGGGCGGCCGGCCCTCTCTTCCTCTCCTCCCCCTCCCCCCTCCCCCCTCCTTCTC
>NZ_LGDB01000178.1:0-161212 GCF_001279655.1 Streptomyces sp. WM6372
CCCCGGCACCACCCCAGCGCACCACCCCCGGCACCCCCTCCTCGTCGCACCCCTGGCACCCGTCCGGAAGTTCCTCCCGCAGAGAGCGAGCCCCGCCATGCCCAGAACCCGCCGTCTGACCGCCGCGGCCACCGCCGTCGCCGCGCTGTCCGTCCTCGCCACCGCGTGTACGGGCCAGAGCGGCACCGCGGCCTCCGACGATCCGGACAAGGAGGTCACGCTCAACTTCTGGCACGGCTGGTCCGCGCCGAGCGAGGCCAAGGCGATCGAGGAGAACATCGCCCGGTTCGAGAAGGCGCACCCGAACATCAAGGTCAAGGTCACGGGCAACATGACCGACGACAAGATCAACCAGGCGCTGCGGGCGGGCGGGGACAAGGCCCCCGACGTGGTCTCCTCCTTCACCACCGACAGCGTCGGCAAGTTCTGCAACTCCGGCGCCTTCGCCGACCTGAACCCCTTCCTCGGGAAGTCCGGCATAGACAAGGCGAAGGTCTTCCCCAAGACCCTGCTGGAGTACACCCAGTTCAACGGCAACCAGTGCACGCTGCCGCTGCTGAACGACGCGTACGGCCTCGTCTACAACAAGGACGCCTTCAAGGCGGCCGGCATCACCGAGCCGCCGAAGACGTGGAGCCAGTTCGCCGAGGTCGCGCAGAAGCTGACCAAGCCCAGCGGTGACTCGTACGACCAGCTCGGCATCATGCCGACCTACCACGGCTACGAGACCACCCCCGTGCGCCTGGCCGCGCAGTGGAGCCCGAAGTACTTCGACGCCGACGGCAAGTCGAACCTCGCCAAGGACCCGGCGTTCGCGAACATGCTGACGGCGCAGAAGGACCTGGTGGCCAAGCTCGGCGGCTACGAGAAGCTGGAGAAGTTCCGCAGCACCTTCGGCGACGAGTGGAGCGCCGAGCACCCCTTCCACAAGGGACAGGTCGCGATGCAGATCGACGGCGAATGGCGGGCCGCGATGGCCAAGGAGGCCGGGGTCACCTTCGAGATCGGCACCGCGCCGCTGCCGGTGCCGGACGACCAGCTCGCCGACTACGGCAAGGGCTACCTCTCCGGCACGATCATGGGCATCGCCTCGGGCAGCAAGAAGCAGAACGCCTCCTGGGAGCTGGTGAAGTACATGACCACCGACACCCAGGCGGTCGTGGCGTTCGCCAACGCCATCCACAACGTGCCCTCCACCCTGGCGGCCCTGGAGTCCCCGGACCTCCAGGTCACCCCGGAGTTCAAGACCTTCATCGACATCGCCCGGCACCCGAAGTCGAACACCACCCCGGCCCAGGCCGACGGCGGCACCTACCAGCTGACCTTCCAGGACCTCGCGTACGCGGTCGAGAAGGGCGACGTCGCCGACGTCCCGGCCGGCCTCGCCAAGACCGGCCAGCAGATCGACACGGACATCGCGAAGGCGAAGTAGCCCCGATGACCAGCACCGGCACCAGCCCCGTCGCACCCCCGCTGCGGGTGAAGCGCCGGCGGTCCGCCCTGCGGACCGCGGCCTTCATGTCGCCCTGGCTGATCGGGTTCGCCGTCTTCTTCGCGTACCCGCTCCTGTCCACCGTGTACTTCTCCTTCACGAAGTACGACGGCTTCCGCCCGCCCGTCTTCAACGGCCTCGACAACTGGTCGTACGTCTTCACGGACTATCCGCTGTTCTGGCCGGCCATGCGCAACACCCTGTGGCTGGTCGTGGTGATGGTCGCCTGCCGGGTCGTCTTCGGCCTCGGCGTCGGCCTGCTCATCACCAAGATCAAGACGGGGGCGGGGATCTTCCGGACCCTGTTCTACCTGCCCTACCTCGCCCCGCCCGTGGCCGCGACCCTGGCCTTCGTCTTCCTGCTCAACCCCGGCACCGGCCCGGTCAACACCCTGCTGGAGGCCGTCGGGCTGCCCGCCCCCGGCTGGTTCACCGACGCCGACTGGTCCAAGCCCGCGCTCACCGTCCTGGCGGTGTGGGGGGTCGGCGACCTGATGGTCATCTTCATGGCCGCGCTGCTCGACGTACCGAAGGAGCAGTACGAGGCCGCCGAGCTGGACGGGGCCGGCGCCTGGGCGCGGTTCCGCCACATCACCCTGCCGAACATCTCGCCGATCATCCTGTTCGCGGTGGTCACCGGGGTCATCCAGGCCATGCAGTACTACACGCAGCCCCTGGTGGCGGGGAAGGTCGCCGCGGGTGTCATCGGCGGCTCGGGCCAGCAGTTCGAGCCGGGCTACCCCGACAAGTCCACGCTGACCCTCCCCCAGGTGGTCTACAACGTCGGCTTCCAGCGCTTCGACTACGGCACCGCGTGTGTCGTCGCGCTGGTCCTCTTCGCCCTCTCCATGGCCTTCACCGCACTCCTGATGCGCCGCCGTGGCGGGCTGATCGGAGCAGGTGACTGAGATGGCCCAACTGACCGACACGACGGCGCCCCGAGCCGTGCGGACGTCCGGGGCCGCCCCGCGGACGACCGGACCGCGCCGCAGCGGCAGCGGCAGCGCCGGCCGCAAGGCCCTCCTGCACTGGATCGGCGTGCACGCCCTCGGCGTCGCCGCCGCCCTGTTCTTCGTCCTCCCGTTCGTCTTCCTCTTCCTGACCTCCCTGATGAGCGACCAGCAGACGCTGACCCGCGACCTGGTGCCCGACACCTGGGAATGGGGCAACTACGCCAAGGTGTGGAACACCCCGGGCTTCCTGACCTGGTGGCGCAACACCCTGCTGTACGCGGGGCTGGGCACGCTGCTGACCGTGGTCTCCTCGGTGCCCGTGGCGTACGCGCTCGCCAAGTTCCGCTTCCGCGGGCGGCGGCTGTCGCTGCTGCTGGTGATCGCCATGATGATGCTGCCGCCGCAGGTGGTGGTCATCCCGATGTACCTGTTCTGGGCCAAGCAGCTGGACCTGTCCGGCACCCTGTGGCCGCTGATCATCCCGATGGCGTTCGGCGACGCGTTTTCGATCTTCCTGCTCCGCCAGTTCCTGCTGACCATCCCCGACGAGTACCTGGACGCGGCCAAGGTCGACGGCTGCGGCGAGGTCCGCACCCTGCTGCGCGTCGTCCTGCCGATGGCCAAGCCGGGGATCGCCGCCGTCGCGCTGTTCCAGTTCTTCTCCGCCTGGAACGACTACTTCGGCCCGCAGATCTACGCCTCGGACAACCCCGCCGCCTGGACCCTCAGTTACGGACTGGAGTCCTTCAAGGGGGCTCACCACACCAACTGGAACCTCACCATGGCCGCGACCGTGCTGGTCATGGCGCCGGTGATCGTCCTCTTCTTCTTCGCCCAGAAGGCGTTCGTCGAGGGCGTCACCCTGACGGGAGTGAAAGGCTAGTGACCATGAAACTCGCAGTGGTGGGCGGCGGTTCCACCTACACGCCCGAGTTGATCGACGGCTTCGCACGGCTGCGCGACACCCTGCCGATCGGCGAGCTGGTGCTGATCGACCCCGCCGCCGAGCGGCTGGAGCTGATCGGCGCGCTGGCCCGGCGGATCTTCGCCAAGCAGGGGCACCCGGGGCGGATCACCACCACCGCCGATCTCGACGCGGGCGTCGAGGGCGCCGACGCGGTCCTGCTCCAGCTGCGCATCGGCGGGCAGGCGGCCCGGCTCCAGGACGAGACCTGGCCGCTGGAGTGCGGCTGCGTGGGGCAGGAGACCACCGGCGCCGGCGGGCTCGCCAAGGCGCTGCGGACGGTGCCGGTGGTGCTGGACATCGCCGAGCGGGTCCGGCGGGCCAACCCGGACGCCTGGATCATCGACTTCACCAACCCGGTCGGGATCGTCACCCGCGCCCTGTTGCGGGCCGGCCACAAGGCCGTCGGACTGTGCAACGTGGCCATCGGCTTCCAGCGGAAGTTCGCGGCGCTGCTGGACCTGGCCCCGGCCGACATCCACCTGGACCACGTGGGCCTCAACCACCTCACCTGGGAGCTGGGGGTGCGCAAGGGCGGCCCCGAAGGCGAGGACCTGCTGCCCCTGCTGCTCGCCGAGCACGGCGCGGCCGTCGCCGAGGACCTGCGGCTGCCGCGCGCGGTGCTGGACCGCCTGGGCGTCGTGCCCTCGTACTACCTGCGGTACTTCTACGCGCACGACGCCGTGGTGCGCGAGCTGGGCGGCAAGCCCTCGCGGGCCGCCGAGGTCGCCGCGATGGAGCGGGAGCTGCTCGGCCTGTACGCCGATCCGGCGCTGGACGAGAAGCCCGAGCTGCTGGCCAAGCGGGGCGGGGCCTTCTACTCGGAGGCGGCCGTGGACCTGGCGGCGGCGCTGCTGGGTGACGGCGGGCCGGGCCCGGCCGCCGTGCAGGTGGTCAACACGCTGAACAACGGCACCCTGCCGTTCCTCCCGGACGACGCGGTGATCGAGGTGCAGGCCCGGGTGGACCGGTCCGGCCCGGTGCCGCTGGCCGTGCCCCGGCTGGACCCGCTGTACGCCGGACTGATCGCGCACGTCACGGCGTACGAGGACCTGGCGCTGGACGCGGCCGTACGGGGCGGTCGCGAGCGGGTCTTCAAGGCGCTGCTGGCGCACCCGCTGGTCGGCCAGTTCGACCTCGCGCAGGGGCTGACCGACCGGCTCCTCGCGCACAACAAGGAGCACCTGGCATGGGCGTGACCCCAACCGCCCCAGCCGACCCAGCCGACCCAGCCGTCCCAGCGGTCCCTCCTGCCCGGCCCGCCGTCCTGGCGATCGACGCGGGCAACAGCAAGACGGACGCGGCCCTGATCGCCGCGGACGGCACGGTCCTCGGCACCGGGCGCTCCGGCGGCTTCCAGCCGCAGCGCACCGGTGTCGAGGAAGCGGTGGACGTCCTGGGGCGGGCGGTCGCGGAGGCCGCCGAGGCGGCCACGCTGCCCCTCCCGCTGCCCGGGGGCGGGCGCGGGGCCGGACCCGGGGCCCTGTACGCCGACCAGGTCTCGGCGTGTCTGGCCAACGCCGACCTCCCGGTGGAGGAGCGGCAGCTCGCGGACGCGATCGGCGCGCGCGGCTGGGGCTCGGCCACCCGGGTGTTCAACGACACCTTCGCGATCCTGCGTGCGGGGCTCTCCGGGGGCGAGCCGCCGCGGGGGGTCGCGGTGGTGTGCGGGGCCGGCATCAACTGCGTGGGGATGCGGCCCGACGGGCGCACGGCCCGCTTCCCGGCCCTCGGGCAGATCTCCGGGGACTGGGGCGGCGGGGGCGGACTGGCCGCGGAGGCCCTGTGGTGGGCGGCGCGGGCGGAGGACGGGCGCGGCGGCCCGACGGAGCTGGCGGCGGCGCTGCCGGGGCACTTCGGGCTCGGTTCGATGGCCGAGCTGATCGAGGCGCTGCACCTGGGGGCGCTGGCGCAGGGGCGGACCCACGAGCTGGTGCCGGTGCTGTTCTCGGTGGCCGCGGCCGGCGATGCGGTGGCCTCGGCGATCGTGGAACGGCAGGCGGACGAGGTGGTGGCGCTGGCCTCGGTGGCGCTGGCCCGGCTGGACCTGCTGGAGGAGGAGGCTCCGGTGCTGCTCGGCGGCGGCGTCCTCACGGCCGGCCACGAGCAGCTGGACGAGCGGATCGCGGCCGGGCTGGCCCGGCGGGCTCCGCGTGCCCGGGTGTCGGTGGTCTCGGCCCCGCCCGTACTGGGTGCGGGACTGCTGGGGCTGGACGCGCTCGGGGCCCTGCCCGAGGCCCATGGAAAACTCCGTGCCCATTTCGGGTGAACCCGCCCCGGGAGGCCCCGCGTCTGGAACCGTGGCGGCCGTGGAGACGTATTCACGGTGAAGGGGTGGGGGTCGGCGCACACCGGTGGGGATCGCCAAGATCCAGCACCGGGTGCTGTGGTTGACCGCCACTACGGCCATACTGCTGCGGAGCAGTCAGGACCGAGGGGGAGGTCACGGTGGCCATCACATCACGCGCGCCCGCGCCCGGGGGCGCTGTCGCCGTGCCGCCCCCGGGGCCGCCCGGGGGTCCCCCGCAGGGACCTCCCCGGCCGGGTACGGCCTGGGCCGAGGGCGTGGAGCGGCTGCGCGCGGCCGCCACGACCGAGCCCGGCCGGCTGCGGATCATCGGGGCGGTGCTGGCCGGGCTGGTGCTGCTGTTCGGCACGGTGACCGTCTGGCAGATCTCCTCCCGGGTCGGCGCCGCGGACGACGTGGTGGGCCGCAGCCAGCCGCTGAGCGCGGACGCGGCGAGCATCTACCGCTCCCTCGCAGATGCCGACACGGCCTCCTCCAGCGGTTTCCTGGCCGGCGGCGACGAGCCGCGCGAGGTCCGCGAGCGGTACGAGAAGGACATCGCCAACGCCTCGAAGCTGCTGGTGAACGCGGCCGCCAACACCGGGGCGGACGAGGACTCGCGCAAGCAGATCGCGCTGCTGGGCGAGCAGCTGCCCCGCTACACGGGCCTGATCGAGCAGGCCCGCGCCACGAACAAGCAGGGCCTGCCGCTGGGCGGCGCCTATCTGCGGTACGCCAACGAGAAGATGAGCACCCAGCTGCTGCCCGCCGCGCAGCGGCTGTACGAGGCGGAGACGGGCCGGCTCTACACGGACTACGACGACGCCCGCTCGCTGCCGCTGGCCTCGCTCGGCACGGGCCTGCTCGCGCTGGCCGCGCTGGCGTGGGCGCAGCGCCGCAACTACCGCCGCACGAACCGGGTCTTCAACCACGGCCTCGCGGCGGCGACGGCCGCCTCTCTGGTGGTGCTGCTGTGGCTGGCCGTGGGGCACACGGTCGCCCGGTCGGGGCTGGCGGAGGCGCGGACGGACGGGCAGGAGTCGCTGAAGGTGCTGAACGACGCGCGGATCGCCTCGCTCCAGGCGCGCGCCAGCGAGAACCTGACGCTGATCGCGCGGGGCGCCGTACTGGCCGCGGACAACAAGTCCGACAAGTACGACGTGGACTTCACGGCCGAGATGAAGGAACTGGACGCGGGTCTGGCGACGGCGCGGAAGCTGGCCGACGACAGCAGCGGGCGGGAGCCGGTGGCCCGCGCCGAGGACGGCGTCAAGGAGTGGAAGCAGCGGCACGCGGCGGCCCGGGAGACCGACTTGCGCGGCGACTACCAGGCCGCGCTGCCCCAGGTCATCGGGGACAAGGACCACAAGGACAGCAGCGGGGCCTCGTTCGACACGGTGGACGCGTCCCTGGAGCAGGCGGTGGCCCATGAGCAGAAGGAGTTCACCCGGGCTGCCCGGGGCGGGCTCGGCGCGCTGGGCGGTTTGGTGACGGGTTCGGCCGCCCTGGCGGTCATCGGCGCGGCGGCGGCACTGCTCGGCATCGGGCGCCGGCTTTCGGAGTACAGGTGACAGCGATGCGGATACGCGTGAAGTCCGACGACGAGGGCCACGGCGAGGGCCACGACGGCGGAGCACCCGGTGCGGCCGGGGCGACCGGCCCGGTGCCCCGTGCCTCCGGGCCGCGGCGCGTGGCGGCGCGGCTGCGCGGCTGGGGCGGGGTGAGCGCGATGGCCGCCGCCTGTGCGGTGACGGCCGCGGCCGTCCTGCTGCCGCTGGCCCAGGCGGCCCCGGAGGGCGGCCGCCCCGGCCTGGTCCGCGAACCCGCCTCGATGGCGGCGGCCCCGGCCCCCTGGTCGCTCACCGACACCTGCCAGGACCCGGAGGCCAGCCTGCGCCCGAACGGCGTGGACGGACCGGCCATCGAGCGGATCCGCAAGGCGGGCAAACTCGTCGCGGGCGTGGACCAGAACAGCTTCAAGTGGGGCTACCGCAACCCGGTCGACGGCCGCCTCGACGGGTTCGACATCGCCCTGGTCAAGGCCATCGCGAAGGACATCCTGGGCGACGAGAACGCGGTCATCTACCGGGCCATCCCCACCAGCCAGCGCGTCCCCGCGCTCCAGGACGGCCGCGTCGACGTCGTCGTCCGGACCATGACGATCAACTGCAAGCGGCTGGAGGACGTCGCCTTCTCGACGGCGTACTTCGAGGCCGGGCAGCAGGTCCTGGCCCCCAAGGGCTCACCGATCACCGGGTACGACGCCTCGCTGAAGGACCGCCGGATCTGCACCGCGGCCGGCTCCACGGCCGAGGCGGCGCTCAAGGCCCAGCCGTACGGCTCGGTGCCGGTCAGCGTGCCCAACCAGCTCGACTGCCTGGTCCGGCTCCAGCTGGGCGAGGTGGACGGCATCATCACGGACAACGCGCTCGCGGCCGGCCAGGCCGCGCAGGACCCGTCGGTGCGCCTCGTCGGCTCCCCGTTCACCAGGGAGTTCTACGGGGTGGCCATGAACAAGGACGCCTCCGACCTGGTGCGCCGGGTCAACAAGGTGCTGGAGAACTACCGCGCCGGCGGTGACAGCAGCCCCTGGATGCAGGCGTACGTGACGCACCTCAAGCCCGTTCTGCCCGGTGTGGCCGGACCGCCCGCGCCGAAGTACCGGGACGGCTGAAACAGGTGGCAGAGTCGGAGCCCGATGTCAGGGAAGCGGAGGCGGGGCTTGTGGAGGCGCAGTCGGCAGTGATGGACCGGGACGACGTCGACCGCGCCCTGGCCCGGCTCGGCGCGGAGCACGAGGCCGTCGAGACCTCCCTGCTCGCCCTTCAGGACCACGCCGGGCGCCGGCTGCTGGAAGGGGCCGGGCTGACCGGCGTCACCAAAGAGCGGTGGGCGGCGGCCGACGCCGCCATCACCCGGCTGTGGACGTACTTCGACGCCTACAGCGGGGCGCTGGGCGCCGCCCGGGAGATCCGCGAGCGGCGGCGCTGGCCCGGCCGCGAGGAGCTGATCGAGCTCACCGAGCGGCTGCGCGGGCCCGGGGTGCTGATCGCCGGGGCCGGGGCGGAGGGCGTGGCGCTCGCGGAGCGGCTCTCGCTCGCCGAGCTGGTGTCGCGGATGAACGAGCTGTACGCGAGCTCGCTGGACGTGGTGGTGGCCGCCGACTCGGTGTGGTCGGCGCTGCCCGCCCGCATCGACCTGCTCGCGGCGGAGCTGCACCGTACGCGCTCGCTGGCCCACTCGGTGGGGGTCCGCCCGGGCGAACACCCCTCGGGCGACGACCTGGAGGCGATCACCGCCGAGCTGACCGGGCTGCGGGAGCAGGTGATCGCGGACCCGCTGGCGTTCTGGCAGCCGGTGGCGGGGAGTTCCGCGCCCGGCGGCGGCCGTCCGGACACCACCCGGTACGACCGGGCCGCGGTCGCGCTGGAGGACGTACGGCGGGAGATCGAGGCGGTCCTGGCCGTACGGCAGGACGCCGAGCAGCGGCTGATCAGCCTGCGGGACGTGCTCTCGCGGGCCGACCGGACCCTGGCGGAGGCGCGGACGGCGCGCGGCGAGGTGCTGGCGAAGATCGCGGCGTCGGAGGTGCCCGTGGTGAGCGGGCCGCCGACGGCGCTCCAGGAACAGCTGGCGGCGGCGGCCGAGTACCGCCGCCAGGCACAGTGGCACCGGCTCTCGCCGCTGCTGGAATCGCTGGAAGAGCGGGCCGAGGAGGAACTGCGCCGGGCCCGCGAATCGTTGACGGCGGTGACGGCGCCCTTGGCGGTACGGGCGGAACTGCGCGGGCGGCTGGACGCGTACAAGGCGAAGGTGGCCCGGCACGGCATGGCGGAGGACCCCCTCCTGATCGAGCGGTACGACACGGCCCGGCGGATGCTGTGGAGCGCGCCCTGCGATCTGCGGGCCGCCGAGCAGGCCGTGCTGCGCTACCAGCGGGCGGCGGCCGAGTCACTGGCACCGCCGCAGCCGCAGTACCGGCCCGAGGGGCCGGGGAAGGAGGAGGACGCATGAGTCTGGTCGGAACCGCGTGCGTTCGCCCCGGCTGCCCGGGGTCGTACGAGGACATGGGCGACGGCGAGCTGTACTGCGACACCTGCGGTCTGGCGCCGATCGGCTCCGTCGCGGCGGGCGCGGAGGAGCTGGTCTCGCCGCCGACGGGGATGACGAGCGCGGCCCGCCACCCGGACGCGCACGGGTCACAGGGGTCGCACGGCTCGGCCCGGTCCGGCCGCTCGGGGTCGACGTCGGCCTCGGCGCGCTCTTCGAGGTCCTCGCGCTCCTCGTCCTCGCGCCGCTCGGTGTCGGGGCGGCTCTCCCGCTCCCTGCCGGGCGCCGCGTCCAGCCGCTCGGTGTCGGTGCGCAGTTCGGGCTCGGCTTCCGGGCCCTCGGGGCGCAGCCGGCTGGGTGCCGGGCTGGTCAACATCCCGGAGGTGCCGCGTCCGGATCCCTCGGCCGCGGTGCTGGAGAACCCGGAGGTGCCCGAGCGCAAGCGGTTCTGCTCACGCTCGGACTGCGGGGCTCCGGTGGGCCGCTCCCGCGGCGACCGGCCGGGCCGGACCGAGGGTTTCTGCACCAAGTGCGGGCACCCGTACTCCTTCGTGCCCAAGCTGCGGGCGGGGGAGGTCGTCCACGGCCAGTACGAGGTGGCGGGCTGCCTGGCGCACGGCGGGCTCGGCTGGGTGTACCTGGCGGTGGACCGGGCCGTCTCGGACCGGTGGGTGGTGCTCAAGGGCCTGCTGGACACCGGGGACCAGGACGCGATGGCCGCGGCGATCTCGGAGCGGCGCTTCCTCGCGGAGATCGAGCACTCCAACATCGTGCGGATCTACAACTTCGTGGAGCACCTCGACCAGCGGACGGGTTCGCTGGACGGGTACATCGTCATGGAGTACGTCGGCGGCAAATCGCTGAAGGAGATAGCGAACGAGCGGCGGCGGCCCGACGGCCGGCGCGATCCGCTGCCGGTGGAGCAGGCCTGCGCGTACGGGATCGAGGCGCTGGAGGCGCTCGGGCACCTGCACAGCAGGAACCTTCTGTACTGCGACTTCAAGGTCGACAACGCGATCCAGCAGCAGGACCAGCTGAAGCTGATCGACATGGGCGCGGTGCGCCGGATGGACGACGAGGAGTCGGCCATCTACGGCACGGTGGGCTACCAGGCGCCGGAGGTGGCCGAGCTCGGCCCCTCGGTCGCCTCCGACCTGTACACGGTGGCGCGGACGCTGGCCGTCCTGACCTTCGACTTCCAGGGCTACACGAACGTGTTCGTGGATTCGCTGCCGGACCCGGAGCACATCGAGGTGTTCGGGCGGTACGAGTCCTTCTACCGGCTGCTGGTCCGGGCCACGGATCCGGATCCGGGGCGGCGGTTCTCGTCCGCGCAGGAGATGGCGGACCAGCTGACGGGCGTGCTGCGGGAGGTCGTCGCGCTGCAGACGGGCCGGCCGCGGCCGCAGCTCTCCACGCTCTTCGGGCCGGAGCTGCGGGTTCCGGACACCCGGCTGTTCGCCGACGTGGCCGGGGCCGAGGTGTCCCGGCTGGGGGCGCGGGCGGTGCCGGGTCCCGCGGCGGGCTGGCGCGGGCTCGGGCGCCGGACCGGGCGGTCGGCGATCCTGCCGGCTCCCTCGGCCGCTTCGGCTTCGGTGGCGGGCTCGGCGGCGGGTTCGGGTGCGGCGCCGGCGGCGGGGGCAGCGGCCCTCTCGGCGCCGCTCGGGACCACGGCGACGCACCGGGTCGGCGCGGCCGGGCGGCAAGCCCCGGTGCCGGCTCCCCGGCAGGCGTCTGCGGGGGCTGCCGCTGGGCCGGTTGCGGTTCCGGCGCCCGTGCCGGTGCCGGGCGTGCGCGGCACCGAACTTGCCGCGCTGGAGGCCCGGGACATGGCGCTGGCCCTGCCGGTGCCGCTGGTGGACTCGGGCGATCCCAACGCCGGCTTCCTGGCCGGACTGCTGGCCTCCGCACCGGGCGACCTGCTGGGCGCCCTGCGCTCGGCGCCCGCCGACTCGGCCGAGCTGCGGCTGCGCGAGCTGCGGGCCCGCCTGGAGCTCGGCGAACTCGCCGCGGCCGGAGCCGCCCTGGCCGATCTGGAAGGCCGGCATCCGGACGACTGGCGGGTGGTGTGGGCACGCGGGATCGCCTCGCTGGCCACCGGCGAGGACGAGATGGCGGCCCTGTCCTTCGACGCCATCTACGACGCCTTCCCGGGCGAGCCCGCACCGAAGCTGGCGCTGGGCCTGTGCGCGGAGATCCTGGGGCAGCTGGACAACGCCGCCGAGTACTACCGGCTGGTGTGGAGCACCGACCCGGGCTTCGTGAGCGCCGCCTTCGGGCTGGCCCGCGTCCAGCTCGCCGCGGGCGACCGGTCGGGAGCGGTGCGCACGCTGGAGTCGGTGCCCGAGGCCTCGATCCACTACACCGCCGCACGGGTGGCGGCGGTACGGGCACGCCTGCGCGACCGGTCTCCCGAGGAGGCTCTGCTTCCGGATCTGACGGCGGCTGCCGCGCAGGTGGAGGCCCTGGAGCGGTTCGGCCTGGACGCGGTGCGGCACGAACGGCTGTCGACCGAGGTTCTGGGCTCGGCCCTGGACTGGGTACTGTCGGGTAGCCGGGGTTCCGACCCCGGTCGGACCTCGCTGCTCGGCAGTCAACTGGACGAGCGGGGCCTGCGCTTCGGCCTGGAGCGCTCGTACCGCGTGCTCGCGCGGCTGGCGCAGCGGGGCGAGGACAGGATCGAACTGGTGGAGCGGGCAAACCGTTTCCGTCCCCGGACGTGGGTGTGAGTGATGTCGATGCATCGGCCGTCTGGCTGCCCCAGCTGCGCGGAACCCCTCGAGGAGGGTGACCGTTTCTGCGGCGTCTGCGGTTCTCCCGTGTCCGCCGCGCCCCCTCCCGTGTCCCGGGACGATCCGACGCTCCCGATCCCGACGCTCCCGGCCGCGCCGCCGACCGGCCCGACGGGGGGCTACGTCCTCGCGGAGCCCGCGCCCGGGTGGGGCAGTGTCGCCGCCGGCGCGGCGCCGACGCTGGTCGGGGACACCGCGGGGTGGTCCGCCCCGGCGGAGCCGGCCACCGCCGGGCCCGCCGCCGAACCGGCGCCGCGGCCCGGGCCGGTTCCGGGTCCGGCGCCCGCACCGGCGCCCGCCCCTGCCCCCGTCGCCACGGCGGCCCCCGTACCGCCGCAGGGCTCCTCGTACGGCGCGCCCGACCCCGCGTACGGCGGCGCGCCCGATCCGGCAGTGCCCGGCGGCGGCGAGATCCGCCACGACCGGCCCGGCAGCACCCCCACCCCGCCCGAGGGGACCCCCTGGGGCGGGCCCGAAGCCCCGTACGGCGGCGCCGGCCCCGGGCACGAGGACCCGTACGCCTCCGGCACCCCGCAGGGGAACGCTCCCGCGGGCGGCGACGGCGGGAAGACCTGCGTGGCCTGCCGGGCCGGGCGGGTCGACACCGACGGGTACTGCGAGCACTGCGGGCACGCCCAGCCCCGTGAACGCGACCACCTGGAGGAGGAGCTCGGCAGCGTCGCCGCCGTCAGCGACCGGGGGCTGCGCCACCACCGCAACGAGGACTCGTTCGCGGTCGCGGCCACGGCCCTGCCCGACGGATCGGCCGCCACCGTGGCCATCGTCTGCGACGGCGTCTCCTCCGCCAGCCGCCCCGACGAGGCATCGGCCGCCGCGGCCGCCGCCGCCAACGAGGCCCTGCTCGACGCCCTCCCGCGCGGCGCCCACCCCCAGGAGGCCATGCACGACGCCATCCTGGCCGCCGCCGCCGCCGTGAACGCCCTGGCCCCGGAGGTCCCGGGCGCGCAGAACGCCCCCGCCTGCACCCTGGTCGGCGCCGTCGTCAGCGGCGAACTGCTGACCGTCGGCTGGGTCGGCGACAGCCGCGCGTACTGGGTCCCGGACGACCGGGACGCGCTGCCGCGCCGCCTCACCGAGGACGACTCCTGGGCCGCCCAGATGGTCGCGGCCGGGCTGATGGGCGAGGCCGAGGCCTACGCCGACGTCCGCGCCCACGCCATCACGGGCTGGCTCGGGGCCGACGCGTACGACCTGGAGCCGCACACCGCCACGTTCAAGCCGGACCACGCGGGCGTGGTGGTCGTCTGCACCGACGGCCTGTGGAACTACGCCGAGTCCGCGCAGGACATGGCCCAGGTGCTGCCCCCGGACGCCGCCGCCCGGCCCCTGCACAGCGCGCAGGTCCTGGTGGGACACGCCCTCGACGGGGGCGGCCACGACAACGTCACGGTGGCCGTCGTCCCGTTCGCCGCACCGGCCGGCCCGGGAGCGGCAACCACGACCGCAGCGGCGGCAGTTGCGCGGGCGGAATCGGAAGCGGAAGGGCAAGTGGAACCGGAAGCACGCCCTCAGGCCTGATCCACCCGCCCGCACCCCCGTCCTCTCCTAGGAGTCCAGCCGATGGCGAACTTCGCCAAGCCGAGCGCCCCGCGCTTCAGCGTGGAGGTGTACCAGAACGAGTTCCTTCCCGAGGGCGGGCGGGACGTCCACGCCATCGTCACGGTCACGTCCACGGGCGGTGCCACCGCCACCCGCGCGGCGGCCGACCGGGGCTCGGCCGCCGTCGTGATCATGGTGGACTGCTCGGGATCCATGGAGTACCCGCCGGACAAGATGCGCGGCGCCCGCGAGGCCACCGCCGCCGCGATCGACACCCTGCGCGACGGGACCGCGTTCGCCGTCATCGCCGGTACGCACGTGGCCAAGGAGGTCTACCCCGGCCAGGGCCGCCTCGCCGTCGCCGACCCGGCCACCCGCGCCCAGGCCAAGGAGGCCCTGCGCGGCCTCAGCGCCGGCGGCGGCACCGCCATCGGCACCTGGCTGCGCCTCGCCGACGGCCTGCTGCGCCAGTCCTCCGCCACCATCCGGCACGGCATCCTGCTCACCGACGGCCGCAACGAGCACGAGGACCCGGCCGTGCTGCGCGCCACGCTGGACGCCTGCGCCGGCCGCTTCACCTGCGACGCCCGCGGGGTGGGGACCGACTGGGAGGTCAAGGAGGTCACCGGCATCGCGAGCGCGCTGCTCGGCTCCGCCGACATCGTGGCCGATCCGGCGCACCTCACCGAGGACTTCACGCTCATGATGGAGAACGTCATGGGCAAGGAGGTCGCGGACGTCGCGCTGCGCCTGTGGACCCCGGTCGGCGTGGAGATCCAGTACGTCAAGCAGGTCGCGCCCACCGTCCAGGACCTCAGCGACCGCCGCACCGAGGCGGGCCCGCGCGCCGGCGACTACCCGACCGGGTCCTGGGGCGACGAGTCCCGCGAGTACCACGTGTGCGTCCGGGTCCCGGCCGCGTCCGTCGGGCAGGAGATGCTGGCCGCCCGGGCCACGCTCCTGCTCCCCGGCCCGCCGGGCGAGCCGCCGGCCACGCTCGCGCAGGGACTCGTACGGGCGGTGTGGACGGACGATCTGGCCGCTTCCACCGCCATCAATCCGCAGGTCGCCCACTACACGGGGCAGGCGGAGCTCGCGCAGGCTATCCAACAGGGGCTGGAAGCGCGCAAACTGGGCGATGTCGACGGCGCCACGGCCAAGCTCGGCCGTGCCGTGCAACTGGCCAGTGCCTCCGGAAACGCGGACACGGCCAAACTGCTCGCGAAGGTGGTGGATGTCGTCGATGCGGCGGCGGGTACTGTGCGGCTGAAGGCGAAGGTCGCGGATGCCGACGAGATGACCCTCGAAACGCGTTCGATCCAGACCGTCCGTGTGAAGAAGTCCTGAGACCATCTGAGAGACCTGAGAAGACCTGACGCGATGACGCAGGCTGAAGGGGGAAGAGCCGCCATGCCGACCTGCCCGAACGGGCACCAGTCCGCCTCCGACGACTGGTGCGAGGTCTGCGGCCACCGCATGGCTGCCGCCGCGGGCGCGCCCGCGGCGCCCTCCTACGGCTACGGCTACCCTCCCACCACCGGTGAGCCGACCGCCCAGGCGGAACTCTGCCCGCAGTGCCGGACCCCGCGCGAGGCCATGGCCCCGTTCTGCGAGGAGTGCCGGTACAACTTCCTGACGCGCTCGGCGACCTCGTACACGCCGCTCACGCCGCCGGGTACGGATGCCGGAGCCGCGGGCGGGAACGGCGCCGGGGCCACCCCGCCGCCTCCGCCGCCGCCTCCCGCGCCGCAGGTGCCCGCCTCGGCGCCCTTCTCCCAGGACCACTTCGAGTACCAGGGCTCCCGGCCGTCCCGGGTCAACCGGCCGGCCGAGCCGCTGCAGCGCGAGGACGACTGGCTGCTGCCGCCGCCGTCGTCGCACGAGCAGCACCGGTCTCCGGCCCATCAGCAGCCGCCGCAGCAGCCGCAGTACCCGCAGCAGCCCCCGCCGCCGCTCCGGGAGTACCAGCAGCCGGAGTACCAGCAGCAGCCGCACGAGTACCAGCAGCAGGCCCCGCAGGTCCAGCAGGCACCTCAGGTCCAGCAGGCACCTCAGGCCCAGCAGCAGCAACACCACCAGCCCCAGCAGCCGTTCCCGCCCCAGAGCACCGGCGCGTGGAGCGCGACGATCGGCCCCGACCGCTCGTACTTCATGGCGATGATGCAGCGCAGCGGCCCCGAGGCGGCCGGGCTCAACCTGCCCGCGTACTCCCCGGAGCAGCACCTTCCGCTCTCTGGCGGCCAGATCACCATCGGCCGCCGCCGCGCCTCCACGGGCGAGTCCCCGGACATCGACCTGTCGGTGCCCCCGGAGGACCCGGGCGTCTCCCACCAGCACGCGGTGCTCGTCCAGCAGCCCGACCTCAGCTGGGCGGTCGTGGACCAGAACTCCACCAACGGCACCACGATCAACGGTGGCGAGGAGCCGATCCAGCCCTACGTCCCGGTGCCCCTCACCGACGGCGACCGGGTCCACGTGGGCGCCTGGACCACGATCACGATCCGCCGGGGCTGACGGGCCGGGGGCGAACCCTGCCTCACTCCCCCAGCGGCCATACGTACGGGCCCTGGGGGTCGTCGAGCCAGGACCACTGCCCCTCCGCGCTGACCGTCACCCCGAACCGCTCGCGGCCCGGCCGGCCCTCGCCGCGCCACAGGTCCAGGGCCTCGCGCGGGTGCAGCGCGCCCGCGGTCAGTACGAGCATGAACTGGAACCGCTCGTTCTCCACCAGCTCGTACGGGAGCCCGTACGGCATCCCGGGCGCGGGCGGCGAGGCCGTGGCACCGCGCAGCCGGACGAAGTACGCCGAGGCGTGCAGGAAGCGGCCCTCCGCGAAGCCGGCGTCCCGGACCGTCAGCGCGATCAGCCCGGTCGACAGCGGGGCCAGGATCCGCGCCCCGGGCCGGCACTGGCCGAGCCAGGCGTGCGGGATCAGCGGCAGCGTGCAGGTCACCAGGATCCGGTCGAAGGGGGCGCGGGAGGGGCAGCCGCGCGCCCCGTCCCCGGTGACCACGGTCGGCCGGTAGCCGAGCAGGGCCAGGTGCGCCCGGGCGGACTCGGTGATCTCCTCGTCCAGGTCGATCGTGGTGACGTGCTCCTCGCCGAGCCGGTGGCTGAGCAGCGCGGCGGTGTAGCCGGTTCCGGTGCCGATCTCCAGCACGTCGTCCCCGTCGCGGACGTCCAGCGACTCCAGCATCTTCGCCATCAGGGACGGCTGGCTGCTGGAGGAGACCAGCTCGCCGTCGCGCAGCCGGGTGGCGAGCGGGGCGTCCGTGTAGACCCCGCGCAGCCAGCGGGCCCGGTGGGCCGGGTCCGGGTCCTCGCCCCAGAGCCGCTCGTGGCCGGCCCCGCGGCCGGTGAAGAAGTACGGCACGAAAAGGTGCCGGGGCACCGCTGCGAAGGCCGCCCGCCAGGCGGGATCCTCCAGCACCCCGGCGGCGGTCAGCTCCCGCACCTGCGCGGCGTGGGCGGTGTCCCGCAGGTCCCGTGCCTCGGCGTGCGCGGCGTGCGCGGCCTTCGGGGAACGTGCGGGACGTGCGGAGTGAGCGGCGTGTGCACCCATGGCTCCACTCTCCTGCGACCGGGCCCGGGAGGCCAACGGTGGTCCTAAGACCTCCGTCCTCCGTCCGGGCGTCTGAGACGATGGTCGGGTGAATGAGATTCCGCGGGGCACGGTTCAGGAGCAGACGTTCTACGAGCAGGTGGGCGGCGAGGAGACCTTCCGCCGTCTGGTGCGGCGCTTCTACCAGGGGGTCGCGGAGGACCCGCTGCTGCGCCCCATGTACCCGGAGGGGGACCTCGGCCCGGCCGAGGAGCGGTTCGCCCTGTTCCTGATGCAGTACTGGGGCGGCCCGAACACGTACAGCGAGAACCGCGGCCACCCGCGCCTGCGGATGCGGCACGCCCCGTTCCAGGTGGACGCGGCGGCGCACGACGCGTGGCTGGGGCACATGCGCGTGGCGGTGGACGAGCTGGGCCTGGCGCCGGAGCTGGAGGCGCAGCTGTGGCGGTACCTGACGTACGCCGCGGCCTCGATGATCAACACCGCGGGGTAGCCCCTACGGGGTCCGGTACGAGATCCCGTACGAGGTCCCGTACCGGGTCCGGTACGCGGAACCCCGACCGGAGGGGCGGACCGCGGGCGGAGCCGGGCTAGACCGGCCGGACCTGGAGGGCGCCCAGGCCCCCGGCGCCGCCGGGGCGGCGCATCGCGATCGAGCCGTACGGGGTGCGCAGCCGGAGCCAGCCGCCGGAGGCGAGCAGGGCCACCGGGTCGGGGACGGCGCCGGGGGCGCCGCCGCCGCTCGCCACGGCCGACCGGACCGGCCGCAGGAAGCCGAGGGACTGCGCGGCGTGCACGGCGCGCAGCGGGAGCTCGGTGTCGCCCAGCGACCGGGACCAGATCTCGCGGCCGATGCGGTCCCGCTCGGAGCGGGTCCGGTGCTGCGGGGGCAGGGCCTCGTCACGGGCCCGGAACTCGGCGACGGAGGCGCTCACGGCGGCCCGGATCGCCTCGGGGCCGGGCAGCCCGGGCAGCTGCCGCCAGCCGCCGCGGGGCGGGAGCACCCCGGTCCACGGCGGGCCGGTGACCGGTGCGGGGACGGCGGAGCCCGCGGCGTCCTCGTCCACGGATTCCAGCAGCTCGCCGGCGGACACCGTCACGTCCAGCGGGCGGGAGACGGGTACGGCGAGGCGCACCGTGCGGATGGCCAGCACCTCGAAGGAGGCCGGCCGTCCGAAAACGGCGAGCGCGCCGCCGCCCGCCTGCGCCTGCAGGCGGACCGCGGCGGCGCGGTCGTAGTGCACCAGCCGGCCCAGGAAGGCGGCGAGGTCCGCCGCCTCCCCGGAGTCGGCGAAGCGCAACTGCTCGGTCATGCGGCCAGGCGCCCTTCGGCGGCCTTGGCCTTGGCCTTGGCCTTGCCGGCCGGCTGGGCCGGCTCGTCGAGGTACTCCTGGAGGAAGTGCCTCTCCTCAGCCGTGATGCGGCGGGGCCGCCCCTCGGCGAGGTTGTACGGCACGACCACCGTCTCGGCGCGCACGTACACCGTCTCGGGTGCGTCCTCGGTCGCCTCGTCCTTGACCTCGTAGCGGATGGTCAGGGACGCGGCGCCGATCCGGGTCACCCAGGACTCGATGAGGACGGGCTCGTGACGGTGGACGAGGGGCAGCTTGTAGTCGATCTCGTGGCGGGCCACGACGGAGCCGCCTGTGAAGGACTCGCTGCCCTCCCCCGGCGCGAGGCGGAACATGAAGTCGATCCGCGCCTCCTCCAGATAGCGGAGGAAGACGACGTTGTTGACGTGCCCGAAGGCATCCATGTCCGCCCAGCGCAGGGGGCACCGGTAGTGGTGTCTGGCCATGGTGTCGGCCTCAGCCTCGCGTGAGCTTCTTGTAGGTGGCACGGTGCGGACGGGCCGCGTCCGGGCCGAGACGCTCGATCTTGTTCTTCTCGTAGGACTCGAAGTTGCCTTCGAACCAGTACCACTTGGACTCGCCCTCGTACGCCAGGATGTGCGTGGCGACTCGGTCGAGGAACCAGCGGTCGTGGGAGATGACCACGGCCGCGCCCGGGAATTCGAGGAGCGCGTTCTCGAGCGAGGACAGGGTCTCGACGTCGAGGTCGTTGGTGGGCTCGTCGAGGAGCAGCAGGTTGCCGCCCTCCTTGAGCGTCAGCGCCAGGTTGAGGCGGTTGCGCTCACCACCGGACAGGACGCCGGCCGGCTTCTGCTGGTCCGGACCCTTGAAGCCGAAGGCGCTGACGTACGCGCGGGACGGCATCTCGACCTGGCCGACGTTGATGTAGTCCAGCTCGTCCGACACGACCGCCCAGAGGGTCTTCTTGGGGTCGATGTTGGCGCGGGACTGGTCGACGTAGCTGATCTTGACGGTCTCGCCGACCTTGACGGAGCCGGAGTCCGGCGCCTCCAGGCCCTGGAGCATCTTGAAGAGCGTGGTCTTGCCGGCGCCGTTCGGGCCGATGATGCCGACGATGCCGTTGCGCGGCAGCGTGAAGGACAGGTCGTCGATGAGGACCTTGTCGCCGAACGCCTTGGAGAGGTTGTTGACCTCGACCACGATCGAGCCCAGACGCGGGCCCGGCGGGATCTGGATCTCCTCGAAGTCCAGCTTGCGCATCTTGTCCGCCTCGGCCGCCATCTCCTCGTAGCGGGCGAGACGGGCCTTGGACTTGGTCTGGCGGCCCTTGGCGTTGGAGCGGACCCACTCCAGCTCTTCCTTGAGGCGCTTCTGGCGCTTCTCGTCCTTGCGGCCCTCGACCTTGAGGCGCGCCTGCTTCTTCTCCAGGTAGGTGGAGTAGTTGCCCTCGTACGCGATCGCGCGGCCGCGGTCGAGCTCCAGGATCCACTCGGCGACGTTGTTCAGGAAGTACCGGTCGTGGGTGACGGCGATGACGCAGCCCGCGTACTTCGAGAGGTGCTGCTCCAGCCAGTTCACCGACTCGGCGTCGAGGTGGTTGGTGGGCTCGTCGAGGAGGAGCAGGTCCGGAGCCTCGATCAGCAGCTTGCAGAGCGCCACGCGGCGCTTCTCGCCACCGGAGAGGTTGGTGACCGGCCAGTCGCCGGGCGGGCAGCCCAGCGCGTCCATGGCCTGCTCCAGCTGGGCGTCGAGGTCCCAGGCGTTGGAGTGGTCGAGGTCCTCCTGGAGCTTGCCCATCTCGTCCATGAGGGCGTCGGTGTACTCGACGCCCATCAGCTCGGCGACCTCGTTGAAGCGCTTGAGCTTCTTCATCGTGTCGGCGGCGCCGTCCTGGACGTTCTCCAGGACGGTCTTGGACTCGTCGAGCTTGGGCTCCTGCATGAGGATGCCGACGGTGTAGCCGGGCGACAGGAAGGCGTCGCCGTTGGACGGCTGCTCCAGGCCGGCCATGATCTTCAGAACGGTGGACTTACCGGCACCGTTCGGGCCGACCACACCGATCTTCGCGCCGGGCAGGAAGTTCAAGGAGACGTCATCAAGAATCACCTTGTCGCCGTGCGCCTTGCGCGTCTTGCGCATGGTGTAGATGAACTCAGCCAAGAGAAACCGTCCGGCAGATCGATGGGTGGGCAGATACACCCCATCTTGCCGTACGTCCATACCCGCGGGCGAATGGGTAGGTCAGGGCCCCTGGACTGGGGCGCGGCCGGTGGCAGGCCTCACGCTCTGGTCACCGCCGGTCGGCACTGGTGGACGCGGGAGCCCCTCCGACGGCCCGCGGACGGCCCACGGACTGCCCGGGGAGAGGGACCATGAGGATCCGGACTGCGGAGCGGTTGTCGGCGGAAGGATGCGCCATGCCCAAGCATCAGAGCTTCACCACCTGGTTGAAGACCCACAGCAAAGACCGCACCGCCATCGGTGATCTGGCGCGGGACGTCTCCGCCGATCCACGCTGGCCGTCCGGCAAGGGGCTTGCCGGGCAGCGCGCGTACCTGGAAGACCTGGGGGCCATCCCTGCGGCCATCGACACCCTGGAACGCGCCTGGGAGGCGTACGGCGCCCACCGGGCGGCCGAGGACACCAGCACCTGAGAACGGGCGGCCGACGCCGCCCGGAGGCCGGGCGATGGGTTGCGGCGATGCGGCGATCCGGCGATGCGGCGACGTTCCGCCGGTCAGCGGTGCGACCCGGTCAACGGAGGCGGAGGGCGCCCGGGGCCTGGGCCTCGATGATCTCCGTGAGGGTGTCGAACAGGGTCCGGCCCCGGCCGCTGCGTGCCCGGGCGAGCTCCTCGGCGACTCGGGCCCGGTTCGTCGAATGGCAGCGCGCCAGCACGCCCTCCAGGTGGCGGGCGGTCTCCGGGTGGCCCAGGGCGCGGCGGGACAGCTCGTGGTCGCGCCACTCGATCACGAAGCCGCCGTCGTCAGGGGTCCCGAAGCCGCCCCGGAGGCAGTCGGCGAAGCTGTCCGGGTTCCGGCCGAAGTAGCCACCGGGGCCGTTGACGGCTTCACCCATCAGCGTCCAGAAGTCGTCCAGCGTCCCGATCCGGCCGCCGTCCAGCACGTAGCTCGTCACGCTGCCCGAGACTAGGCGGTGTCAGCGGGGGCGGTAGACCGTCAGGGCGTCCGGGAGGGTGTCGAGGACGAGGGCGGGCGGGGCCGGGGTGTACTCCCCGTCGTACGCGAGCGGGGTGTCCGGCGGGATGTCCCCGATGCGGAGACTGCGCAGACGGGTGGCCGTGTGGATGGGGGAACGGCTCAGCGGACCCGTGAGCGCGGCGGCGAGCAGGCGCGGGCCGGGGCGGCCGCCGCCGTGGACGAGACGGACGTCGAGCAGGCCCTCGCCGAGGCTGTCGCGGCGACGGGGGGTCGGTCCGGTGCCGTGGTAGGTGCCGTTGCCGGCGAAGAGGAGCCAGACGCTCCGCGGCCGCCCGGCCAGCCGGAGCCGTACGGGGCGCTCGGCGCGCAGGACCTTCCACGCGGCCAGCAGCGCGGCGGGGCCGCCGCCGATCCGCGGCGCCCAGTGCAGGCGGTGCCGCAGCAGCTCGGGGTAGGCGCCGATGCTGAAGGTGTTGAGGAAGTACCCGGAGCGGCCGTCCTCGGGGTCCGGGCCGGGGGTGAAGCGGCCCGCGCTGACCCGGACCGCGCTGCCGGCGGCGACGGCGCGGCAGGTGTCCTCGGCTCCGCCCAGGCCGAGGTCCAGCGCGAAGTGGTTGAGCGTGCCGCCGGGGATCACGGCCAGCGGCACCCCGGCCCGCAGCGCGGCGGTGGCGGCCGCGTTGACCGTGCCGTCGCCGCCGCACACCCCGAGCACGGTGGACCGGGCGGCCGCCGCCTCCAGCTGCGCGGGCAGCTCCGGGCCCTCGCACTCGACCACCTCGGCCTTGGGCAGCCGGGCGCGCAGTACGTCGAGCCCCGCGGCGGCGGCCGTGCCGGACCCGGTGTTGACCACGACGGTTAGCCCGGCCCCGTCCGGCAGCGCGGGCGCCTCGGTGGCCGTCCGCTCGTCGCCGGGAACGACCCGCGCTTCGTCCACGCCGCGCGCGAGACGGCGTACGACGAGCCCCGCGGCCACGCCCAGCGCCGCCCCGGCGGCCACGTCGGACGGGTAGTGGACCCCTGTGTACACGCGGGAGAACGCCACCGACGCCGCCACCGGGGCCAGCACCGCGCCCCAGCCCGGCGCGCCGAGCGCCAGGCCGGTGGTGAACGCGAACGCGGACGCCGAGTGGCCGGACGGGAACGAGGTGGTCGTCGGCTGCGTCACGAGCCGCCGCACCTCGGGGACCCCTTCCAGCAGCGGCCGGGGCCGGCGCACGGACCACTTGCCGACGGTGTTCACGGTCGCCGAGGCCAGCGCCAGCGAGGCGGCTCCGCACAGCGCCGCCTTACGGGCCCGGGTCGAGCCGAGGACCGCGATCGCCGCGGCGGCCCCGCCCCACAGCACCCCGTGGTTGGCGGCGCGCCCCAGCCTCGGCAGCACCCGATCGGCCACCGGCCAATGCCGCCGGGCCACCCCGTCGAACAGCACCCGGTCCCACCGTGCGGCGGCGCCCCGCCAGGTCAACTCCTGATCAGCCATTTCCCACGTCTACCCACACCCCCGCTCCGGAATCAGCACGGACCACCAGGTGGCCGTACGGCCGACATGCCGCGGAGCGTGGGCCCCGTCCCCGAGGGGATGCGGACCCCCCTACGCCCCGTCCTCTTCGTCGAGCGGGCGCTTGCGGAGAAGGAGGACCACCAGCCCGCCCAGCACCACCAGGCCCACAGCCAGCGAGGCGATGATCGGGGTCGCGGCCGAGCTGCCGCTGGTGGCCAGGAGCTCCTCGTCCGGGCTGGGCTCCGCCGAAGCCGCGGCGGCGGCGGCGGCCGCGGCCGCCGCCGCGGCCTGCGTCACGGCCGGCCCGTCGCCCGTGGTGCCGGCCTCCGCGACGACCACCGGCTGCGGCCAGACCGCGCTCGCCGTGGCCGCCAGGGCGGACTCGCTGGAGCCGGCCACGATCTGGGTCTGGCTCGGCACCTCGCTCGTGAAGACCCGCCCGACCGGCACCTTCGTGGAGCCCTGGACGGTGACCGACGCCGAGCCGTCCGGCGTGCCGGCGGGCACCTCGAAGTAGAGCCGGCTCCCGTTCGCCGCGGTGGTGACCGGTCGCCCCTCGGCGTCCACCACCCGCACCCCCATCGCCGCGGCCGCCGCGTCCGGGGTGACCGTCACGCTCTGCGCCCCGGTCCGCACCGTGACCGGCCCGAGGCGGGTGCCCACCGGCCCCGACACGCTCCCGGGGTCCAGCCCCAGCGAGGCCGGCGGCTCCGGCAGCTTGCCCGCCGAGCGCTGGAGGTAGTCGGCCAGCTTCTCCGCCGCCGGGTCGGCGGCCTCCACCTGCGCCCCGTCAGCCAGCCGCCAGATCGCGACCTGCGTCCCCGCCGCCGCGCTCTCCGCGGTCAGCGCCCCGGCCCCGGCCGCCTTCGCCAGACCGGCGAGATCGTTCAGCTGCGGGTACGAGTGCTCCAGGACCCAGCGGATCCGGCCCGCCTCCCCGTTCCCGGCGAGCGGACTGCCGCTCCAGCCGCTCTCCGCGTACCGGGCCTGCGGCTGGGCGTTGCCCGCCACGCCGACCCCGTAGGTCTGGAGCATCCCGCCGCCGTCGACCCGCATCTCGTACAGCCCGGCCGGAATCTGCCGGACCGACCCGTCCTTGGCGTGCAGGACCGCCTGCCCGTACGTCTTCAGCCCGTCCAGCACGGCTCTCGCGCCCTCCGGTGTCCGGGGCGCGGGGGTCCCGGAGTCGGCGGCCGCCCGCGCGCCCGGGGCCGCGGCCAGCGCCGCCGCCAGCAGCGCCGCCGCCAGCGGCCGTCGCGCGGAGGCCCGAACGGGCGCCGCCCCAGCCACTCCCACCGCCCCCGCCTCAGGCGCGGCGGGCGTAACGGCCGCGGCGGGTGGTGCGGAAGCGATGGAAGGAGCAACGGAAGGAGGAGCGGAAGGACCAAGCGAAGAAGGAGCGGAATCAGGAGCGGAGGATGCGGGAACGGCAATCGACACAGTCTTCCCCTTCGGGCCAATGACCCAGGTGCCCGTGAGTACCGGGGAATCCTAACCGCCTCGAACACTCAGACCACCGCCGCCTTCTGAGTGGCCATCAGTGGCGGGTCCGCCTTGACGACCCGCCGGAACGCCGCCGTCCCCCGGTTCAGGTCGTGCCCGATGGCGGTCGCGTCGATATCCGCGGAGAACCACCGGTTGCCCTCCCCGTCGGGCGGATCGTCCCGCACCCGCAGCCGCCCGTGCACCACCAGCGGCTCTCCCACCGCGACGGAACCGGCCAGGTTCACCGCGAGCGCGCGCCGCGCCCACACCGTGTAGAAGCTGGTGGGCCCGTCCGCCCACCCGTCCTTGCGCCGGTCGTAGTACCGCGGCGTCACCGCGAACCGGAACCGCGCCGACGGCCCGGTCGCCGTCTCCTTGTAGTCGATCTGCGTGGCCACACAGCCGACCAGCGTCACCAGGGTGTCGTTCATCCCGGCGGCCCTCCCCCGCATCCGTACCCGCACGGACCATCCGCACGAGGTACGCCCCATGCTGGCGCGACCCCCCGGATCCCGCTCCGGCCTGTGGATTACTCGCGGGTTGTGGACAACTTCGTCCCCCCTGCGGCCACGGTCGCGTACTGCTCGCGCACCTCCCGGTAGCGCAGCAGCTCCGCCGCCACCGGCTCCAGCACCCGGGCCCGCCCGCAGCCGGCCGCCGCCTGCCGCAGCCGCCGCTCTGCGTCCTGCCCGTACCGCCTCGCCGGGCCCCGGGCCGCGATCGAGCAGGCCCACTCCACCAGCGGCCCGCCGACGATGCCCGCCACCATCAGCAGCACCGGCGGCATCAGCCTCGGCTCCAGGACCCCGACGATCTGCCCCACCAGCCACAGCCCGCCGTAGATCTGCAGTAGCGTCATCGCCGCCTGCGCCAGCACCGCCACCGGCCACCACGTCGGCCGCGGCGGCCTGGCGCTCGGCACCGTGACCGCCGACCCCAGTGTCACCGCGATCTCGTCCAGCGCCTCCGGAAGCTGCTCGGCTCCGCGCACCGCGGTCTCCCGCACCGCCTGCTCCCAGGCGTCGGGCAGCCCGTCGGCCGCCGCGTCGGCGACCGCCCGTACAGCCTGCTCCACCCGCTGGCGCGCGGTCACCTCCTCCTCGGCCGGGGCCTCCGCGCTCACCTGGCCCCGGCTGCCGCCGATCACCGCCAGGGCGGCCAGCCCGGCCAGCGTGCGCGGGGCGCGCCGGCCCTCGTACCAACGCCACAGCCGCAGCCACGGCGTGCCGCAGGCCTTCCCGGCATTGCGCCGCCAGGCCCGCTCGGCGGCGAGCCCGGCCGCGTACGCCCCGACCGCCTCCGCGAGCCGGTCCTCGAACTCGGCGCGCGCCGCCTCCCCGATCTCCGGCGACGGATGGCCGTCGGCCACGTACAGCGGGCGCAGGCGCCCGGCGGCCCGGTCGACATCGGCGGAGATCCTGCGGGTCGCGGCGCCCTTCTCCTGGGTGAACTGTGCGAGGAGGTCACGCAGTTCCCCGACGCCCTCGCCGGTCAGCGCGGACAGCCCGAGGACGGTGGCGCCGGGCTCGTCGTGTTCGCCGAGGGCGATGCCGTCGTCGTCGAGCAGCCGCCGCAGGTCGTCCAGTACGAGGTCGGCCGACTCTCCGGGCAGCCGGTCCACCTGGTTCAGCACGACGAACGTCACCTCGGCGTGCCCGGCCAGCGGCCGCAGGTACCGCTCGTGCAGCACGGCGTCGGCGTACTTCTCCGGGTCGACCACCCACACCACCGCGTCGACCAGGGCGAGCACCCGGTCCACGTGGTCGCGGTGGGCGCCGACCGCGGAGTCCAGGTCCGGGAGGTCCACCAGGACCATCCCGCGCAGCGCCCCGGCCTCGGAGGTCTCGCGCGGCCGGCGGCGCAGCCGGCCCGGGATCTCCAGGCGGTCGAGCAGCCCGGCGGCGCCGTCGGACCAGCTGCACGCGATGGGCGCGGCGGTCGTCGGCCTGCGCAGCCCCGTCTCGGAAATCTGCACTCCGGCGAGTGAATTGAAGAGCGTGGACTTGCCGCTTCCGGTGGCTCCGGCGATCGCGACGACCGTGTGCTGCGGCGAGAGCCCGCGCCGCGCGGCCGCCTCGTCGAGCACCCGGCCGGCCTCGGCGAGGGTCTTGCCGTCGAGCCGGGTCCGCGAGAGCCCGACCAGCTGGCGCAGCGCTTCGAGGCGGGTGCGCAGTGCCTGTCCTTCGGGGCTGAGCGGCGGGGAGGGCGCCTTGCCCCCGTCGCTTCCGGCGCCGGAGACGGCGCGGATGAGCGCGTCGTCGCTCCCGTCGCCTCCGTCGTCCCCCTCGCCGCGGTCCAGGGCGTCGAGGTCGAGGTCGAGGTCGACGCCCACGCCGGCGCCAGCGCCCGGGCGGCGCGAACGTGCGATGAATCCGTCGTCCCAGCGGTCCTCGGTGCGGTCGCGGTCGGTCAAGGCGGTCACCGCGTCACCTCTCCTTCTGCAGTAGGGACAGCGCGGCGATCAGCTCGGCCTGCGGTTCCGGCGTCACTTCGAGCGCCTCCAGCGGGGCCAGCCGGCGGTCCCGTTCGGCGCGCAGCACCTGCTCCAGGTGTTCGGCGACCAGTTCGCCACCCCGGTCGCGCAGGCGTACGGCGGCCTGTACGCCGATCCGCTCGGCGAGCTTCTCCCCGGCGGGCCGGGCCCGTTTGCCGCCGAGGAGGGCCGCGACGAGGAGGGCGGCGATGCCGTCGGGGTCGGGCGCGGGCTGCTTGTCGAGCCGGGCGACCTCTTCCTCGGCGAGTTCCTCCAGGACGCGCCGCCAGCGCCGTACGGCCATGTCGATGCGCTCCGCCGCCTCCCGGTCGGGCGCGGGCAGCTGCACCGCCCCGGCGGCCGGCTCGCGCCGCCAGGCCTGGGCGATCCGCTCGTCGGCGGCGGCCACGGCGCACTGGAGCAGGGCTGCGAGCGACTCGGCGAGCGAGTCGAGCAGTTCGTCGGCGCTCGTGTCGAGGGGATAGCCGCGCCACCGCGTCAGCGCGTCCCCGGCCAGGACGGCGCCCTGGTCGAGGCGGCCCCGTACCCGCTTGCCCTCCCTCTTGTACGCGTCCTCGACGGCCGAGGTCAGCCGTACGGCGGCGGCGTGCTGGGCGGCGACGGCGGACGCCAGCTCCGGCATGCGGCGCCCGAGGGAGTCCAGCGCGCCGAGCGCGGTCCGCCCGACGGCGTACTGGCGGGCGGCGGGGTCCTGCGCGTGGTGGGCGAGCCACGCGTAGAGCGGGGCGACGGCGCTGGCGGGCAGCAGCCCGCCCCCGCCGGCGGATTCGGGCAGCTCGGGCACCGTGAAGCGCGGTACGTCGCCCAGCCCGGCCCGGGTGAGCAGGGCCCCGTACTGGCGCGAGACCTCGGCGAGCACCTGGTGCGGGACCCGGTCGAGGACGATGCTCAGGGTGGCTTTGTACTGCTTGGCGGTGCGCAGCAGGTGCCAGGGGACGGCGTCGGCGTACCGCGAGGCGGTGGTGACCATGACCCAGACGTCGGCGGCGCAGATGAGCTGCGCGGCGAGTGTCCGGTTCTCGACCACGAGGGAGTCGATGTCGGGGGCGTCGAGGATGGCGAGCCCGCGCGGGAGGCCGGCGACGGTCTCGATGCGCAGTTCGCGGGTGGCGGCGGAGTTCCCGGTTCCGCGGGGGGAGCCGCGGTGGGGTCCGGGGAGGGGGTCGTCCTCGCCGGGTGGGGCCCAGACCCGCATCAGGTCGGGGAGCACCCGCATGCCGGCGAACCAGTGATGGTCATCCGGATGGCAGACGAGTACGGGGATGCGGGTGGTGGGCCGCAGGACGCCGGCCTCACTCACTTGGCGTCCCACGAGGGAGTTGACGAGAGTGGACTTACCGGCCCCGGTGGACCCGCCGACGACGGCGAGCAGCGGCGCCTCGGGCGCCTTCAGCCGGGGTACGAGGTAGTCGTCGAGCTGCGCGAGCAGCTCGGCTCTGGTCTGGCGGGCGCGCGGGGCGCCGGGCAGGGGCAGCGGCAGACGCACGGACGCGACCCGGTCGCGCAGGGCGGACAGGGCATCGAGCAGCTGAGGCCGAACATCCAAGGTCACCACATGCGAAGAATGCCCAATTTGGGACCATTTTTGAAGCTTATACGCCCTCTGCGCGCCGATCGCTAGTCCGGTGAGACCTTTCGGGCACACCGGACGAGTGGGACTCAGGCATAACGAGTGCACAACACCAGGGGCGCCGCGGCGCAAAAGCGGTGCGAGAATCGCACCTGCCTGCGATTATCGGGACCGCTTCACCGAACCTCCACATCGTGGCACGCGGGTGAAGCAACCGGGACAAGGCGGCCGGAGCCCTATCCTTGACCCGGTCCGGACGGCAGCCCCACCCCCACCCCGGGGCTCCAGGCCAGCACGGCCACCTTCCGGCCCCCGTAGCTCAGTGGATAGAGCAGGTGCCTTCTAAGCACTTGGCCGCAGGTTCGAGTCCTGCCGGGGGCACTCACCTGAAGACCCTCCCGTGGGAGGGTCTTTCTGCTGTTCAGGGGCGGTTTCCAGCGGCGGGGCGATCTCAGGATTCACCCCCTCGGCGGATGCGAGAGGGTCTGGCGGTGTCCGGCTGATACCGAGTTCCTGCGGGTCGCTGCGGAGAATACGCGGAGAAAAAATCAAGCCCCTGGCACAGCCGGATCGGGCAGCTCCCCTGCCCTCTCGATCCGCTGCTTGAGGTCGTCCAGCTGCCCGTTGATGCACCGCGCGTACGTGGCCAGGAGTACGGGGACGCTGTTGCCCGCCCACTCGGCGACGTCCGCGGCGGGGACGCCTGCGTTCAGCCAGTTGGTCAGGCAGGTGTGCCGGAGGTCGTAGACGCGGCGGGCGAGAGGGGACTCGAACGCGTGGGGTTCGAGGACCTCCTTCCGGGCCCGCCGCCACGCCCGCCGGATGACCGAACCAGCCAGGAGCCCGCCGTTCTCCCCCTGAACCAGCAGGTCCCCCGCCCCCAGCTGCTCCCTCTCGATGTGGGCGCGGAGGATGCGCGTGAGGGCAGGACGGCAGGGCACCGTACGCATATCGTCAGCGGCTCGCCCCTTGAGGCCCCGACGCTCCCGGACTTCACCGGTGTCCGTCCACTGCTTGCCCACTTCGGGCCGGGCCGTGTGGATCAACAGCTCACCCCACTGGTCGCCGGCATCCGCACCAGGCAGCCGTACGTCCGCGACCTTGAGCGCCACGACCTCCTCCGGCCGGGCCCCGGCGTAGTACATCGTGGCGAAGAAGGCGTGCAGCCGCCGGCCGCCCCGCGGCCGCGCGTAAATCCAGGCGAGCAGCTCGGCAGCCTGGCCCCTATTGAGGAGCGACCGCTTGTCAACGGCGGAGGAGGTCTTCGCCGCGGCTGTGCCCTTGCCCTTGGGCAGCAGGTTCTCGCGGAGCACTTTCCGCTTGATGGCGTGCTCGACCAGGACGTTGAGGACACGCTTGTTCCGCCTGACCGAGCTGGCGGCGGCCGGGGTGCCGTCGAGTTTGGTCCCTGCGGCCCGCAGCAGCGCCTCTACGGTGCTTTCGTCCTCCCAGGCGGCCATCGTGAGGCTGTTGCGCTCCACCCACCGCAGGATTACGGCGATCTCCGGTGGGGCCTCGGCACGCTGACCGGTGTTGAACGCGTACTCGCGCAGGGCTCGGCGGACGTCCACGTCGTCGAACATCGCCGGCTTGCTGCGGAGCAGGGCCACTGTGACGGGGGTGAGCGCTTTCGCGACGTTCCGCCGGTTGTTCGCAGACGTCCGCTCCCAGAGCTGATCCACGAACTGGACCGCGAAGTCGTACCACTTCACGCCGGCCGCACCGGACTGATGGGAAACGGGAAGCCCGGTGGAGAGGCTGAACGCCTCCCCCTTTCGAGCCGCGGTCACGAGACCCGAGCGGAAGGACTCCGCGAGGGGCCCCGTGGCGAAGGGCTTCCTCCACTCCCTGCCCGCCAACTCCCAACGGACGGTGTGGGTGGTCTTCTTCTTCCCCTCGTACACCGAGGTCTTCCACAGCTTCACGTCGTACGTCGTGTCCATCAGGCAGCGTCCTCGCGCTCGTTCAGCCAGATGTCAAGGTCGGTGCGGCGGACACGGAGGTCGCCGTTCGGGAGCTTGATGCAGCGGGGAGCCCGCCGCTTCTGGCGCCAGTCGTAGAAGGTGGACTTCGAGACCTTCAGCTCAGTGCAGACTTCGACGATGGTCAGCTTTTCTTCGGGCGTGCGCGCCACGGTCGGCTCCTGTCGTGGAACAGCGGGAGTTGAGCCTTCGGGAGGTTCGCCACCTGTCCGAGGCTGGGATTTCTGCGTCACCGCGTCACTTGTGTCATCCGTGCGCCTGACCTGCGGTTTTTGGTGACACAAGAGCTAGGCGTGCGTCACCAACCTGCGTCACCCGTGTCATCGGGTGACGCAGGTTGGTGACGCAGGTGACGTGAGGTGACGCAGCCGTGGGCGGTCTGCGTCACCCCTATACCGGCAGGTCAGCGGTGGTTTTCAGGTCGTCAGTGACGCGGGTGACGCAACATCTCCTCTCTTAGGAAAAAGAGAGGTGGTTTCTGTTGTGGTGCGGTGCGTCTTCAAGCGAAGTGAGGGGCCGCTGCGCGGCACGTCCTTTGCAGCGGCGGCAAGCCGCCGGAGAAGCAAGAGGAGCACGCCCCACCCCGGGGCCGGGGTGCTTTTCTTGCCTGTGCAGGGGCCGGGTGGTCGCGCGGGCTAGAACGCTACTTCCTGCTCGTGAAGCGCCCGGGCGGCGGACCGGGTCATCTCGATGTAGCGGGCTGCCTTCGTGCGGCCCCAGTCGACGAGGACGCCGCGGGCGGCGAGGGTGGGCTGCAGGCGCTTGAGTCGGTCGGAGAGGACTTTCCCAGTGGTGGGCCACCCCTTGGGCAGGGGCCGGAAGTCCTCACCCGCGTAGAGCTGGGTGAGGGCGTGCAGCCACTCCGCGGAGGTCATCCGCACTTCCTCCCCCGGTTCGAGGCTGGCGGCGTGCTTGAGGACGGTCTGGGCGAGGAGGTCGCCTTCGATGACGTCGTCGTTCAGGTCATCGAGGCTGGCCCGGTAGGCGCTCAGCGCGCTGAGGCCGGTGGCGGTGTCGAGCTGGGCGCACAGGTGGGCGAAGTCGGCCATGCGCAGGTCGGTCGGGGTGTCAGCCTCGGTGGCTCGCACCTTGACGGTGAGGTCCAGCAGGGAGCCGAGGATGACGGGCAGGGCCGGCTTGTACTCCGCCCACAGTTCAGCCTCGGTCCGGCGCACCTGGGGACGCACGAGACGGAGCGGCAGGAGGCGTTCGGCGAGGTCGGGGCGGATGACGCCCACGTCGATGCCGGTCAGGAGCAGCGGGCGGCGGTAGCGGGAGCGGACGACGTCCCCGTCGGTGAACAGGGCGCGCTTGATGCTCTCGGCACCCGTGACGATGCAGCACATCAGGTCGGACAGATCCGGCGGCAGGTGGGAAAGGTTGTCCAGGGCCGTGACCCACCCGGCGGCCACGGCCGTGATCAGGTTCTCCTCATCCTTCGGTGCACGGCGCAGGTCACCGGTCATGCCCTCGATGATCCGTACCAGCATCCGCCCGGCGGTCGACTTGCCGGCACCCTGCGGGCCGGTGAGGAACGGCGCGGGGACGGGCACGGACGGCTCCAGGCAGCCGATCAGCCACGCGATGGCCAGGCACTCGCTCTCGGCGTTGGCGAAGTTGCACAGCCGCAGCAGAGCGTCGATGCCCTTGCCGTCGGTGTCCTTCTCGGGGAGGGGGAGTTCGCCGGTGAGCTGGGTGCGTCGCCAGCACACCTCTTGCGGGTCGGGGACGCAGATTTTCCAGCCGGTGGGGTGGATGCGGACGGACTGGCCGTCGTCGCGGCCGAGGTCGAGCCAGGTCGCGCCGTCGAAGCCCGGGGCTACGCGGATGTGGGTGGGCTGTACGTCCTGGCTGAGGGCGAGTGCTTCGATCAAGTCGAGTGCCTCCTTGAGTGCGCTGCCGTTGAAGGAGCCGCGGCCGTCGTTGTAGAGGCCGACCATGAGTTCCTGGCGGTGGCTTCCGGTCGTGCCTTGCGAGCGGATCGGGCGGGCGACGGGGTGTCCGTTCTTCTGCGCGTAGACGGTGCCTTCGGTGGTGCGGAAGTACCGGAAATGGTCCTGCGCGTAGTCGGTGATGACCTGCCGGGCCGGGTTCTTCTCGTCCTCGGGCATCGCTACATCCCCAGCTTCGTGCGGGCGTTGGCCCACGCGATCTCGCAGTGCCGCAGAGACTCGCCCTTCTCCTGGGCGGCCGTGAACAGCCGGCCGATGTGCGCCTGAGTGAGGCAACCGCACCGGCCATGCCCGGACAGCACAGCGAGGAACAACCGGAACACCGTCTTGTGGATCCCGTCGGACGCGTCCTTGATGCGCTGCTCCGCCATGGCGATGCCGCGCTCCAGATAGGCGGGCGTGCGATGCGGACACTGCCTGTCCGTAGCCGCCGGAGCCACGGTGACGGAACAGGGCGCCGGCCGGACCGGGGCCGGCTGCTTCACAGCGAGCGCCCGCACGGCATCCGGCAACGCGGTCATCGTGCCGGTGCCGGGGCAGCGCCACTGCGCGTACGACATCGTGGACTTGATGTCGACGCCCTTGCGGACCCCGTTGACCGAGCGCGTGGCGCCCAGGTAGATCCAGTGCTCCCCACGCGTCGTGGCGACGGTCTTGGTGGCGGGGAGGGTCTGGAGGGCCCATGCGACCGCGTCAGCGTCGTCGAGGTCGAGGACGGTGAGTCCGGCGCCGCCGGGATGGTAGGCGACGGCCGCAGCCTGCCGCCAGGCACCCGCCCATGCCTGGGAGGTGAGGACGTCCACGGCGGTGGTGGCGGCGCCCCAGCCGTGGCAGGGGGCCGGGCAGGCGCAGGGTCCAGCGGCGAGCATGTGCGGCCGGTCGCCGCACGCAGAGCGGGTGCAGGCGCGGCAGTTCCCGAACGGCTGCTTGCCCGCGCGCAGGGGAAGCACCGGCAGGCCGAGTTCGGCGAGCCAGAGCGCGGTGCGCAGATGTTCGGGTAACGCGGACCGGGGGTCTCGCGGCATGTCGGTGGTGTGAGTCATGCTGGTCTCTCCAGTTGTTGAGCGTGCTGGAAGAGGGCGGCCCGGTCATTGGCGTGAGGGGCCGCTCTCGGCATTGACGCGGTACGGATTCGGGGCAGGTGTCCTAGACCCGGGGTGATGGGGCTCGTACTCTGCGCACATGGAGTGGGGGACTCTGGCAGTTGCGGCGGTAGGTGCCTTATTCGGGATCGGGACCACATTGATCACCGATGTCCTGCGTTCTCGGCGGGCACAGCAACAGCAGTGGGCGGATACGAAGCGAGTCGCCTACGTGCGGTTTCTGACTTCACTGGCTCAGGCCCACAGCCGTATGACGATGGCGGCCGCACGAGAGGCAGTTGGGCCCGCTCGAACGCAGGCGATTCACAACGCGTTCCTCACGGATCCCCAGCACTCGGACGCCAAGTCCGTCCTGCGTGAGCTGGCGATAGCGGCGCCTGACCACATTTACGAGGCCGCCGCGCCGGTCTACTACCAGCTTCGGACTGCTCGCGACATGCTTGCCTCCGATGAGGTGACCTTCGAGACTCCTGAGTATCAGCAGGTCATACAGCCCTTCTTCAGGGACTTGGATTCGCTGCAGCGGCTGATGCGGGATGACTTGCACCCTCCGGCGCGCCGTCACGTATGAGGTGCTGTCGTTGCCGGAAGGCCCCCAAGTCTTGAGCGGACGTGGAGGACAGGACGGCCCCGGTCTTTGGCGAGAGGGGGCCGCCCGTCTGCGTGGTCCCGGAAATGGGGTGCCGGGATATCGGTTGGGCTGCTTATGGTCGTGACCATGACGACGTTTGAGCTTGTGCCCGGAGTGATCACGACGCGTGACGAAGTCGTGGCAGCGTTCGGCGGTGGGAAGTACCAGGGCATCGAGCCGGCCAACGAGGCGATGAAGGTGTTCGTCTACTCCGACCCGTCCGCGGGCGAGGAGTACGGGTACACCTTCGACGGCCGCGCCGAGGATGACGAGTACGGTCCGCTGTACCTGTACACCGGCTACGGCGCCAAGGGCGACCAGGAGATGAAGAGCCGCAACAAGTCCCTGCGCTACCACGTCGAGGACGGCCGCGAGCTGCACCTGTTCGTCGCACACGGCAAGGTGCAGGGTGGTAGCGGCGCGATGCGTCAGCGCTACATCGGGCAGATGATGGTGGACCCGATCAACCCGGTGGAGATCCGCCGCGGACCGGGTCAGGACCACAAAATGCGTAACGCGCTGGTGTTTCGGCTGCGGCCGGTTCCGGGGTCGACGCCGGCCTGGACGGAAGAAGACTGGCTCAAGCCGGCGGCCGGCAACGACGTCGAGGACGTCGACACCGTCCCGGTGATTCCGGCGCAGACCAGCGTGAAGGACAAGAAGTCCGAGCAGCACACGACCTCGGAGACGATCGCTGACGTTCCCGGGGGGCCGCGCACGGTTCTGCGCCGTGAGGGCCTGCTGATGGAGGCGTTCAAGAAGGACCTTGAGGCCGCGGGCCACGTGCACAAGTCGTTCCAGATCACCATCGCCGGTGAGGTGGGCGCACTCACCCCTGACCTGTACGACATCACTGATCACGTGCTGTACGAGGCCAAGGGACTGACCACCCGCACCAACATCCGCATGGCGATCGGTCAGCTGGCCGACTACCGCCGCCACCTTCCCAACCCGGAGGGGCTGCGGGCGGCTGTGCTGCTGCCCAGCGAGCCGAGCAAGGACGTGAAGGATCTGCTGGCCTCGCAGAACGTTCACCTCGTCTACCAGGACGAGGACGGCTTTGCCGGCTTCCCCCTAACCACCTGAGCCCCGACGTCGGGCCTAGCGGCTGCTGTTGTGGCGACCGTGGTCAGTTGCCATGGCGGCGAGCCGCTTGGCCTCGTCCGGAGTGACGTTGCGGTACCGGAGACGGACACCGCAGCTGGGATCCGGGCAGCGCACCGTGCGCTGCCCGATGAGACAGGCGAGCAGGTCAAGCAAGCGCTCGGTGAGCGTCTGTTGGGCCATAGACGTTCCTTTCAGCGGTGGTGGACGGTGCCGTGGGCACGGCCGAACAGGCCGGTCGCGGTGATGTTCTGCGTGATGTGCCTCGCCGGCCCGCTGCGGCTGCGGGCGAGGAGGGGGAGGGCGGCGCCGGCGGCGATGAGTGCGACCAGCGCCCACAGGGCATTGGTCATGGCGACCAGTCCGGGGGCGGCGTAGGAGATTCCGATTCCGGCCGCCCCGATGCCCCCGCCGAGCGTGGGGGCCAGGAGCGCGGTCGTCTTCGCCCACCGCGGCACGGCCCCCGCGGGTGCCGGGGCGGGGGCCGGTTCGATCGGGGTGGGGTGGGTGTAGGCGAGGGTGCGGGTGCCGTCCGGCAGAGTCACCAGTCGGACATCCGCTCCGGCCGGTACGGCCGGGAGGAGCGACCCCGATACGAGCGCCGGGGGCAGGTGCGTGGTGATCGGTTCCGGGTGGTGGATGGCAGGCTCGTACGGCATGGAGATGCCTCCCGAGGTATGGGTGGGGCCCGCGCCGTGGTGGGTGGCGCGGGCCCAGTGGGTGAGGTGTCAGGCAGAACTGTCAGGGGTGTCAGACGGCGGGTGTCAGGCCGCGTGACAGCGGGTTTGCCTAGGGGTTTGGGTGTCACGGTGTCCTGACACTGTCAGGGGGTGTCAGGCGTCAGGCGATCTTGCGCGTGGGGACGATCCGCCACCGGCCGGTCGCGGAGGTCGCCTCCAGTCGGCCGTCCAGAGCGGCGTCCTTGAGGCGGGCGGAGACCCAAGGGCGGGAGAGCTGATGGCGGTCGCACCAGTCCATGAAGTCCTTCGGCCCGACCACCATCCGACCGGCGCTCTCGAAGTCGTCCAGCGCGTACGCGAACAACTCCCGCGCCTCCTCCGGCGACGGCTTGTGCCCCGGGGACTCCCACAGCGGAGTGTCGTCGCCGTCCTCCCCGGCGGGCAGGTCGGTCTCCGGGTCGATGCTCGCGTCCTCCGGATCCACAAGCAGTCCACCGGATTCCGCTTCCACCGGACCGTCCCCCTCGTCGGCGGCCGGCCGCAGGACCGGCGCGGCACCGGGGATGGTGTGGCCGGTGTAGTTCTGCCCGGCCACCGCCCGGGCCGCGCCGCCCGTGATGGGGTCGGCGTTGGCGCCGTTGGCCTGCGCCCACCGGGCAAGCGCCTCAATGGTCGGGGTGGCGGTGTGGGGGATGGCGAAGGTGCGGCCCGGGGAGGGGTAGCGGTCCTCGGGGATGCCGGGTGAGACGACGTAGCAGTAGCCCGGCCGCCGGTTCCCCCATGCCCCCGGATGCGCCCCCGCATCGATCACCACGTCCGGCAGGGAGAATCCCTCGTCGCGCGGGTCGCAGCCGAGCGCGATCACCGACGGCAGAGAGGCACGGGTGGAGGTGGACATCTGGTCGTAGGAGGGGCGTTGGAGGGAGACGATCAGGGCGACGCCGGCGGAGCGGGCTTCCTGGGAGATTCCGGTGAACGCGTCGTCGCCCATGAGGCGGAGGGTGTTGGCTGCCTCTTCCATCCAGGTGACCAGGAACGGCATCCCCTCACAGCCGCACGGCCGTCCGTCCGGGCGGCAGGTGTGGTCGCGGCTGGTCTGCTGCAGTGCGGCTGCGGGGATCCACTGGCGGTATCCGTGGGCGCCGAGCCAGCGGGTGCGGGCGGGGATGACGGCCTTGATGGCCTCCACCATGACCTCGGTGTCCGGTCCGCCCTCGGCCGCCCAGTCCATGCCGGGCAGCAGGGGCCGGAAGTCCTGGAACATCTTCGGGTCCGACACCCAGAGCAGGACGTCGCGGCGGGAGAGGATCTCCAGCATCAGGTTCAGGGCCGTCTCACCCTTGCCCGAACCGGTCCCGCCCGCGATCAGCACATGCGTGGCGTTGCGCTTGATCTCGGGATCACCGGGCAGCCACAGGACGAGCGGCGACCCGTCGTCGTAGCGGCCGAGCACGAGCGGCTCCGCGATCGAGCCGCCCAAGCACGACGGGCCTTCCCACTCCGCGACTTGGGCAAGCATGTCTTCGGGGACGATGACGAGTTCGCCGCGGCGGGCGGAGTCGGGGTCGGGCATGTAGCGGACCGCGGACTTCGGCAGGTCCAGCGCGGACGCGATCCGCGGCAGAACCCGGGACACGTCCTCGTTGGTCTGCTCACCCGCCTCCAGAGCCATCTTCGCGGTGACCCGGTTCGGCTCCACCGACGTGGCGCCGATCTGCGCCCGTGCCAGCCCGACCTTCTCCAGCAGCCCCTTGTCCGTCCCGCCCGCGGTCGTGCCGTCGACGTTGCGGCGCAAGACCATGCGGATGTTCCAGGACAGAGCGAGCGCGGGGGCACCCATCAGGTACAGGTCGGGCAGGGCCCCGGCGGTGGGCCCGGCGAGGCAGGCCCCCGTCAGCCAGGCGGAGCCTGCGGCGACGGTGATGGCCGAGTGCAGGCGCCGCTGCTGCCCGGTCGCCTTCCCGGCCCACCAGGTGAGGCCGGTCAGGGCGACGGAGGCGAGGGTGAGGCCCACGCCGGCCGCGGCGCTGCCCTCCCACTGGACGCTGCCCAAAGCGCCAGCCAGCCCCAGCCCGCCCGCGCACAGCCACGGGGGAAGGTGGGGTTTGGCACGGTGCAGGATGTAGGCGGTGATGCCGTTGCCGTCGGAGGACCCGCGGAGCTGGTCTTCGTACTGCTGCTCAACGGTGGTGCGTTCAGTCGTGGCCATGACTCACTCCCTTCTAGAGCTGGCCCCAGTCCATGCGCGGTGTTGCGGCGGGACGGGCGCGGTGGCGGACGCGGTTGATCTCTTCCTCGTACTCCTGCTGGAACAAGGCGTACGTCGCGGCGGCGTTCTTCGCCGCGTCGCGCAGGGCGTCGGCGGCGCGCTGCATCTTCCGTGCGACCTTCGCGGCCCGGAAGCGGGAGCCGCCGATCCGGCCGTCGGGGTCGGGGACCTGGACGAGGGTGGCCTTGAGGATCTCGGCGCCCATGGCGACCTCGATGGAGAGGGCGACACCGGCGGCGCGGACGGCGTTGCAGTACTGGCGGACCTGCGCCGGAGAGCTGAACTCCGGCGCCGGGAGCAGCGACTGCGACCGGCCCCCGCCCTGCCCGCCGCCCCCGGCCGGGGCGGCGTGCCGGCCGCCGTTGTTGCCACGGCCACCGGCGTTGACGTTCAAGGTGAAGCCGGGAGAGAAGGTCTTGTTGTTGACCTTGGTCTGGGAGCCGTTGGCACCGGCCCGCGGTGCGGACCGGGGCCGCTGGGTGCGGGTCTGCTGGCCGCTGGGCTTCCATCCGGCGGCGTTGGTGGGGCTTGCCATCAGGCGCTCTCCTTCTCCGACACGAGGGTCATGCGGCGGGCGACGAGCCAGGCCACCTGCGCGGCCAAGGTGAGGACGGTCCAGGCGGTGAGCAGGGCCGGGTGGGTCGGGGCGAACCACACGGCCAGCGCGAACCATGCGCCGACCGCGGTCGTGAACGCGGCGAGGAGGGCCCGCCAGAGGACGGCCTGCCGGGAGGTCGGACGGCGGCGCAGCATCCCCCACGCCCACACGCCGGCCGGAGCCAACGCGAGCACGGCCAGGAACCAGGCCGTGCGGGGCTCGATCAGGTGCACGACCCCCGTCACGACGAGCAGCACGGTGGCGACGGCGGCGGGCGCCCAGGAAAGGCGGTGCTTCCACGCCCACCGGCCCACCGCGAGGGCGGCGCGGCTGGTCAGGGTCAGGGACGGCTCGGAGCTGACGACGAGGATGACCGGCTCACGTCGACCGCCCCGCTGACGCGGGATGTGGATCGTGGATGCGGCCGAGGGCCGCGTACGGCGAGACACAGCAGAACTCCTCAGGGAGACGGTGGGGTTCAGGCGGCGCACGGATCGGAGTCGGGAAACGCACACGGCACGCACTCGCCGAGGCGGGCGGGGATGACGTAGCCCGCGTCCTGGCGGCAGGTCGGGCACGTGCGGCGGGCCGTGTTCGCCGCGGCGAGGGCGGCGTGCTTGGCCGGGGTCATGGGCCGGATGGGCTTGGCTTGGTCCACGTAGTAGAGGAACGCGACCAGCGGGCCCCGCTGGCGGCGAGGGCGTTCCAGCTGGGCTACGACGTCCTGACCTCCGGGCCGTAGGCCGGCCGCCCGCAGCTGCCGCCGCGTCGCCAAGCCCTCGGGGGCCAGCCGCCAGGAGTAGACCGGAACGGCGGCCATCAGCCGAGAACCGGAGCGGTGGAGGCGTCGCGGAGTTCCTGGTAGCGGGCGGAAGCCCAGCCAACGGACCAGCCGCTCAGTTCGGCAGCCACCCGCACGGCGAGCCCGGCCATGAACGCGGACCGTACGACCGCCCGGGCCCGGTCTTCAGGCAGCTTCTCGGGTGGCGGGCCGGCAGAGAGCAGCTCGGCGCGTTCACGCTCGATCCGCTCCTGTTCACGCAGCTGTTCACGGCGTTCACGCTCGGCGTGATCGGCGCGGGCCTGCCGCTCACGCTCGGCCCGCTGCTGGGCCTCCAGCTCGCGCTGCTGCGCGGCCTGACGTTCACGCCGTTCACGCTCGGCCTGAGCCTGTTCACGCTCGCGTTCACGGCGTTCACGGGCCTCTCGCTCAGCGTTCGCCGCGGCCTCGACCCGCGCCTGTTCCTCACGGCGGATCCGCTCCTGCCGTTCGGCTTCCTCACGGATGAGGCGGGCCTCGTGTTCACGCTGTTCACGGGCCACGCTCGCCTCATGCTCGCGGCGTTCACTCTCCCGCCGCTCCCGGGCATCCTCCCGGTCCTGAACGGCCTTCTCCCGGGCCTGCCGGTCCGCCCGGGCCTGTTCCTCCAGCGCGTGCACGGCGGCGGCGATGGCCCGCCGGTAGGCGAGCCCGGCCTCAGCCGTCACGATCAGCAGGAGCGGCGCAACGGAGTGGATCGCAACCCCGACCAGGTCCCCGACCAGGGCCGATGCACCGATGTTCAAAGCCAGAGTCATGGCGCCGGTCATCCAGCGCAGCCCAACCGGCCACGCTCCGCCGCTCCCTCCCAGGCGGGCCAGGACGGAGTCAAGGCGGACCACGATGACCACGGCCGCGTCGACCACGAGCGGCAGGATCGGCGCCGTCCACCGCCACTCGACGGCCGTATGTGCGGCCATCAGTGGGGTGACGGTAAGGACGGAGTAGAGCATCGCTCCGCCCACGATCAGCCACGTGCCCACGGCCAGCGCACGCTCCGCTGAACCGACGTGAACGTCGTTCATGACGCCCCGCCTTCCAGCGGCCGTACCTTGACCGTGCCCAGTAGCAGGACCCGGACCGGGTGGGGGTGGTACTCCGGGCCGCTGCTCTCCGTCCACTGCCATTCCGCGTCCTCGGCGGGCGTGAATCCGAGGTCCGCCAGGGCCACCTGGCGCTGGTCGGCGGTCGGGATTTCGATGGAGGTGGGCCAGGTGAAGGTGGGCCACTGGCTGACCAGACCGGACTGGGCCACGTACAGCTGCCAGCACGGACCGGCCATCCGCTCCGGGGCGGTGGTACCGCAGCAGCGCAGCGACAGCTGCGCGCCGAAGATCTGCTTACTCATGCCGCGCCCCCCGGCATGCTCATGTCGGCGGTGCGGTTGGTCAGGTCACGGCGGGCCGCCAAGACCCGGTTGCGGGCCCTGCGGATCCGGCGGGCGTCGAACTCCGACGCCGGCCGGTCCAGCATCGAGATGAGAGCGTCGAGCAACTCGACCTCGGCCAGGACCACGGGCATCTCGACCTCGATCGCGTCCAGCTCCGCGTACGACGGCTCCAAACCGTCGGACCACGGGGTAACGATGCTCTGAAGTGCAGCGATGGACTTCATGGGTCTTGCTCCTTCTACAGAGGAACGGGACTCAGCAGCCCTCGGCGCGGGAACGCCGGGTGCTGCACTGCGTTGCGGGTGAAGCAGGAAGACTCCGGCTCCCCTCAACCCCGCCCGTACGCCCCAGAGGGCGGACGGGAGGAGGAGGCAACCGGCCGCGGCCCGGAACGGGACCGCGGAAGGATTGAATGCGCGAACCTCAGCCGCGCTGACCGCCTTTTCAGCTACAGGAGGCGGCGACCACACTGTTCAGTTCTCAATGAGCAGACGCTCCCGACTGGACGTGGAAACCCAGAGGGATCCCGTGCGTGAAGCACGGGGGCCAGCCGGAGCAGGCATGGCAGTACTAAGGCTTCGCTGCGAGTTCCTCGCGGAACCGATGCGGTACCTCTATTACAGGTACCGCATCGACTGACGTCAAGCAGATCCGCAGAGGTTCATTGCTTCGCGCCAGGACTTCCTGGCGCACCATCAGAATCGGGCCAGGTCAGGGGCGTTGTTTACCCCACGCGTGGACACGTCGGGGCCTTCTGGCTACCGTCAAGAGCTCCCAAGACGTCCCACCGGGGGTGCAGATGCCCAACGAGCGCTTACGGTCGACCCTGCTCGCGAAGGGGATGACCATCCAGCAACTCGCCGACTCCATCGGCGTCAACGCGAAGACCGTGGAACGCTGGATCACGCAGGGCAAGGTCCCGTACCGGCGCCACCAGTACGCCGTTGCGGCTGCACTGGACGTCGGGGTCACCACTATTTGGGACGATGAGCGGGCGGTCGAGTCGTCCGCCGACCTCAGCAAGGCCGAGATCGTGACCATCTACCCCCATCGGCACATGGTGCCGACGGGGCTGTGGCGCGAGATGTACGACCGCGCCGAAGCGTACGTTGACGTGCTTGTCTACGCAGGGCTCTGGCTATCTGAGGACCCGGAATTTCACAAGATCCTGAAGGGCAAGGCGTCCAACAACACGCAGGTACGACTCCTGCTCGGGGATCCCGGATGCGATGCCGTCCGACAGCGGGGCATCGACGAGGGCCACAGGATCATGGATGGAAAGATCCGAAATGCCCTCATGAACTACCGGCCGCTACTCGCCAGCCACCCGGAAGTCGGGATCCGGCTCCACGACGCGACGCTGTACAACTCGCTGTTCCGTGCCGACGACGAGATGCTCGTGAACACCCATGTGTACGGCATCGGAGCCTACTTGGCTCCGGTTCTCCACCTGCGGCGGCTCCCTGGGGGCGGTCTCTTCGACACGTACGCGAATAGCATCGAGCAGACCTGGGGGCGGGCGCGCCAGGTGACCGACCACGACTTCACTGGAGCATGACCATGGGACGCATCGACTACCTCCACGACCCCGACGCACCGCCCGCCAACAACGTCGTCCCTTCCGTCGTGGCCTTCGTCCAGAACGATGCCGGCGAGGTGCTGATGGTCCAGCGCTCCGACAACGGCCGCTGGGCCCTCCCCGGCGGAGGGCACGACGTTGGCGAGTCCATCAGTGACACCGTCGTACGCGAGGTCTGGGAAGAGACAGGCATCAAGGCCGAGGTCCTCGGCCTGTCCGGCATCTACACGGACCCTGGGCACGTGATGCTCTACGACGACGGCGAGGCGCGGCAGCAGTTCAGCATCTGTTTCCGGGCGCGGCCGGTGGGCGGGGAGATCCGCACGAGCAGCGAGACGACGCAGGTCCGCTGGGTGTCCCCCGCGGACCTGGCCGACCTCGACATCCACTCCACGATGTGGCTCCGCATCCGGCACGCCCTGGACACGACCCGGAGCGTGCCCTATATCGGCTGAGCCGTGCCGGCCTTCGCTTCGGAGACCCTGGTGAGCACGCGAACCGTGCACAGCAGGATCTCCGGCTCAGCGCGCCGGATGAATTGCCCGATCAGGCTGTCGGGCCCGTAGCGACCTGCGATCTCGTTGATTCGGTCCACGGGGTTCGTGGGAGCGCCGTCCGGCGTGGTGTTCATGTCGCAGAAGCAGAGCGCATCCGCCAGGTGCTCCTCCTCACGCGGGAACTCGGCTTCCAGCTCCTCCCGCAGGCCTCGTGCTTCCGCCTCCATCCAGGCACAGGAGTGGTGGGCGACGAGCCGTACGACGCGCTCGTCGGCGCCGACGCTCCGGAGGTAGCGGGCACCGTCGAGCGGGTGAAACCCCGTCTTCGCTAGGTCGGGCGCGTATCCGATGTCATGCAGAACGGCCGCAGCCTCAAGCAGCTCGGCATCCCGCCCCAGGATCTCCGCGATGGCCCGCGCGCGCTCGGCGACGCCGAGGCAGTGGCTCCACCGGCGGGGCAGCGGCTCGGCCAGCAGCGATTCCGCGAGTGGATAGGCCCAGTCTGTGAGGGTGGCGGTGGTCAAGGCTTCGAGTCCTCCTGTGGCGACGGCACGGCCCGGACGGCCCGCCGCTTGCCCTGCCCTCCTTCAGTGAGCAGGCCGGCGGCTTCCAACTGAGCCAGCGCCTTGCTGATGGTGGGGCGTGACGCTCCGAGGCGGGCGCTGAGCTCCCCTGTACTGAGGAAGGGTGCCCCAACTTCTAGGCCCTCAGCCGAAATGAGCTCGGCAATCCTTTCAGAAAGCGGTCGCCGATCCAGGCACTCCCCAGCGCGTACGACGCGCCAACGCGCCCCGGGCACCGGCTCGGCTAGCCCTTCCTGCTGGAGCACTCTGAAGGCGCGAAGGGCTACGCCTCGGCTCACGGCGTACTCATCCATGACTTCCGCCAGCGAAGGCAACTCGACCACGGCCGGTTCAGCAGCAATCCGCCCCTTGATGCGATCAGCGATCTTCAGGAAGGTCCCGCGAGGGCTGGCCTGCTCCGTCACTCGATCTCCTTGTCTGCCGACAACCGAACCCAAGCGTCGCACGCCGAAGGTTCCCAGGGACGCGAGGTCCACCCGTCCAATGTGGCGGGCAGGTGTACTCCAGCGGCAAGAGACCCTGCGGCAAGAGTTTCTCTACTTCATCAAGGGACCCCGCCGCGCAAGCGCGACGCATGCGGCCGTCGCATACACGGGCCTGCGCTTCTGTCGACAGCCGGCTTCAGCCTGGCCGTTGGCCACACGCCTATGGCTCGGGTTGACGGCCCGTTGCACCCACCGTGCATCACCAATCAGCAGACAGTGATGACCTGAGGTGCGAGCACACTGCACCAGCCGTACCGTCTAGGAGGGGAGTAATTCACGCTCGCGCACACTGGGAGCAAGGATGCCAAATACTAAACGGGTATTTGTCGTTCATGGACGCGATCACCAGATGCGTGATGAGCTTATCGGATTCCTGAAAGGTCTCGGCTTGCACTGCCTAACCTGGGGTCAAGCAAGGGCTCTTGCTGTCGGAAACCATACCATCGGAGACCCCACAATTGAGCAGATAATCGATGCAGGCATGGAGGAATGCCAGGTCATAGTCGTACTAATGACACCAGACGAGTGGGTCACGCTCAAGCCAGCCTTTGCCGAATCGGTCGAAGAAGAATCGCGATTCGAACAGTCGCGCCCCAACGTGATCTACGAGGCAGGCCTGGCCAGGGGCAAGTATCCGGACCGTACGATAATAGTTGAAGCAGGAGCGAGTCGAACATTCACCGATCTCGCCGGGGTCCACAGAATAAATCTGCGACAGAATTCAGGTAAGGGCGACCTGAAGCTATCCCTCGAAAGGCTATGCGAGATCAACGCGATATCCGACTGGGCAAACAGGGGCGACTTCTCTGAAAGATTCAAAGAATGCTATCGGAGATGGCAGGAAAGTGGTCATCGCCGATCTTATCTCCTCGACGCCAACCAGCTCGAACGGTTGAAGAACGCCAAAATAGTCAGCGGAAGGACCAAGAAAGAGCTATACGCTTACGCACTCGCTTCCGCCGTCCAGCACGGAGAAGTAGCGGACGTGCCATACTGGATCGAAAAGAACAAAGACAGCGAGATGGCCGCACTGGCAATGATCGATTGCATAGCTCTCCTCACATCGCCAGAGCCCAGATTCCGAGCCGCAAAAGCTCTCGAGTGTATGGATCCCGACCTCACGGAGAGGGTAATTACAGCGTACGCAAATAATCTACCCAACGACAGGAGGCCGATCCTAGCGCTCGCAACCGCCGCCAAAAACAAGAGGGTGACTCGCGAAGTTGAAGGCTACCGAGCACCTCTGGAGGGACTTTCAAATTCCACTAAGAGCAAGCTACTAGAGGAATTCTCAACGTATTCACCTTATCGGGCATTTGGGAGACGCCCCCCCAATAGATAGTGATGCACCAGATTCTGCTGACGTCGAACCGACATAAGATGGGGCGGCAGCAATCCGGTCAGAATTGCCCGAGCGCGGGGGTACGCCGACAAGAGGCCCCCAGTATCGAACGAACTCCGAAGCAGGGACCAGCGATCGGCTCAGCTCAGTAGCCCAATCGCCTTGCCGTAATTACCGAGCTTGGAGAGTACATAGTTCGCAATCTCAGCACGCGATGTTGACTTGCGCCACATCATTTCCAAGCGAATTGGCCCATCCGCACGCTCGCAGTAGAGATCGCTAAAGTACTTATATTCGGTTCCAAGTTCCCTCTCGGTCATGTAGGAGTCAATCAATCCCACATCCTGAAGCCCATTGCCGATAGCCCTATTCAGTAGGCCATCTTTCTTGCTGGCGATCTGGGCAAGACTTTCAAAAGCCACCAGCGTGTTACTGCCTGCCTTGCCCCCGCGCTTGCGGAGCCCAAGCGAGTTACCGGACAACAAGAGCCCAAGCTCCCCAGATTTCAGACGCTCGACCGCTTTGGGTTCGGCACTAGTGGACATCCCCAGGGCTGCCATCTCTTCATGCAGCGAGGTGTCACCGTATTGGCGTGCAACAGCCAATGCAGTCATCATGTCGACGTGAATAATCTTCGCGTCGAGCACCGTGCCCAGAATTCCCAATTCGTCCGGGTTCTTCTTGAGAGCGGAAACGATGTTGGCGTTCGTTGCCGTCATTAGGCGATCTACGTCGGCGTATGCATGTCCGCCACGCGTTAGGGCAGCAACATCACCCTCGGGCTCGTTGCCTGCGATTACCAGGGTCCAAAGACGGAATTGCTCGGCAGCTAGCATGGAGCGAACCTTTGCTCCATTCCTGATCAATGAGTTTCTGACCAATGCAAGGAATCGACCAATGGTGGAGGCGCTTTCAACGAGGCCGTGCGCATCAGTCTCTGAGATTCCGAGCGCTGCCAGCGACGCCCCCTCATTCAAGGCAGCAACAGTCCGCTCGGCAATACTAACAAAGTGACTCTTAGCGGGGCCAATAAAGCGCGTGACCGGTTCCCCGATCCCAAATAGGGACTCCCCGCCGATTTTTCGCGCCTTATCGGTTAGTAGGGCTGTAAGGTCATCCGTATTAGCTGGCCATACAACGAGTGTTTCCCGTCCAGATTCGGACCTGACAAACGAATTGATAGCGTGCATCGCCGCTTCGATGAACTCAACGGAAGCTTCGCCAAGCGCCTCGCGACCCTCCAGCACGATGACGCGAGGGCCTTCGCTTGATGGCTTTGCCTGAAGTGCTTCTGCGACCCCCTCAGACGCCGCAATTCTTTCTGTAACGAGTCCAGTGCGAAACAGTCCGAGGGTGTCAAGGAAGGTGGATTTTCCGGCTCCGGTTTCACCGCGCAGGATCATCAAAGCACCACGCCGGGCCGCGCGCATGTCAGTGAAATGCATGTCGATTTCGAGAAGCGTGTCGTGCACTGGCGTGACAATGGAGCGAAGGGCGCCAGTACCAACATCGCGCAGCAGCTCAAAACGGTCTGGAACGTACAAATCATCCCGCGTGGGACCGGTGCCTACAGCCATGGAGAGATTATGCGCCACGGTGCCCGTTCGTGACCTCAAGATTCCTGCTTGAATGGAACGTAGCTGCTCCTGTGGTCACGACCTGCGTACTGCGCCGGCAGCGGGCCTGCGCCGGGCCATGCGGCCCGATAGAGGGAGCCGGTGCCGAAGAGCGCCTCAGCGGACACGCGCGCTCGGGATGAGGTCGGGAGCGATGCAAGAACAAGTCGACGCGCCGGAACCTGTGCCTCCGGTGGATACGCGGGAAGCGTCCCCGGGAACGCCAGTCTCGACAAGCTAATGCGCAGGTCGGGGGCTCTCGAAGTCTCAACGGGGCGGGTCTCTTCTAAGCACTTGGCCGCAGGTTCGAGTCCTGCCGGGGGCACTCTCCACGTCCCACCCGAGCCCTCCCCACCGGGGAGGGCTTTCGCGTGGGCCGGGCGCGCCCCAGGGGCGGAACCGCCTCTTCGCACTCGGGAATGATCATCTGGCCCCCGTTCCCGAGCTGCGCCCCGGTCCCCGAGCCGATCTCGCGGGCCGTCCCGGAGCCCGCGCACCGCGGCCGGTCGGGATCGGCCGCCTGACAGCGCCTCAGGCCCGTCCGGAGATCAAGGTGTTCAGCGCCACGTGCCGCACCGCCGAGTCCTTCTAGATCCCAACAAACCGCATGTGTAAGCATGGGGCATGGCGGATGAGGCTTTCGAGCGACCAATCGAAGGCCCGCACGGATACAAACCTTGAGAGACATGGCATGAGGTGGCAACAGGGGGCACCTGATGGGTAGTGCGAGGGCGCGTTCCGCGCCACACCCGCCGAAGCCAGATCGCTGAACCGGACGAACCAGACCAACGGTTCGTCGCCCGCCGCACCTTCAGGCGGGTTCCACAGCGACGACCGCCGCTCACGAAGCAGCGACCGTCGCCAGCAGGGGGACCAAAACACTCATGTGGTGGCGCACCAACGCTTCCAGCTCGTCACACGGCGAACCCAAGAGCACCGGCTTGGGGGCGAATACGCTTCCGCAACGAAGCCTGCCACCCGGCAGGAACCACGCCGCAGAGCGCCGGCTCGAGCGCCGCATCCGCCGTCTTCTGCGCACACTTGACGTCCGAACCCCGTTCAGCGTCGAGGCACTGTGCCGAGCCTTGTCGGAGAGCCGGGGGCGGCACATCGAGTTGCGCCCGTACCCACTGCCGACACCCGGCCCCGTCGGCCTGTGGTTCGAGACCCGCAGCGTGGATCTCATCATCTTCCAGCGGGACACGACCCCGCTCCATCAGGACCACATCATCCTGCACGAGGTGGGCCACATACTGGCCGATCACGGCGCCGCGGACGCCGGGGCCCAGTGGGAGGTCCTCCTGCCCGGCCTCAAACCGGACGCGATACGCAGGGTGCTGCAGCGATGCTCGTACGAAAGCGAGCAGGAGCAAGAGGCCGAACTCATAGCGACGATCATCATGGAGTGGGCCTCCGTGGTCGACCGCGTGGTGCAGCCCGAGCACGACCCTTCCGCGCGCCGGATCGGGAACGCCCTGGGCGACAGGCAGGGGTGGCTGTGATGGCGGCCGCCACCGTGACCGTCCTCTTCCTCGTGCTGCTCGCCGCCGCCGTGACCTGGAAGCTCTTCCAGCTGGCCAAGGATCCGCACAACGCTCCGTTGCGCGCGGTCACCCTCTGCCTGGTCTGCGCCGCGACCTCCTATCCGCTGGCCATGCCGGGCGGGGCCACGGGCCTGGACACCGTGGCCGGGCACGGCGTGGCCAAGCTGATGCAGAACATCCTGCTGCTGCTCACCTGCCATTTCCTGATGTGCTTCTACCTGTACTCGGCGGCGGACACCCACGCGGGACGCCGACGGGCCCGGAGAGAGGGGTGGGGCCTGGTCCTCGTCAGCACGGCGATCACGGCGATCGCGGTCACGGCGCCGGACACCGTGCTGTCGGGCAGCTTCGCCACGGCGGACATGACCATTCCGCAGGTCGCCGCCTTCTATCTCGTCGCCGGCCTCTACCTGATGTACACGATCTCGGCCGCCTTCTGGTGGACGCGGCGCTACGCCCGCATCTCGCGGCGTCCGCTCTCCACCGGCCTGTGGCTCACCGCTGCGGGCCTGGGCGGCATGGCGGTGGCGTGCGCCATCCGCGCCGCGTTCGTGGCGATCCGGAGCCAGGGCCATGCCGTTCCCACCGTGCTGACCGCCGTCACCTCCCTGCTGCTGGTGCTGTCCGTTCCCCTGTTCGTCATCGGCGTCACGTATCCCGGCGCTCGGAACCGCCTCACCGCCATCGGCGTCTGGCATCAGCACCGCGCCCAGCACCGCCGGCTGCGTCCGTTGTGGCTGCTGCTCTCCTCCGCGTTCCCGCACACGGTGCTCTATGCGGCCGACTCCGCTTCCCGGCGCGGCCGGTGGCGCTCCGGTGGTGTGCATCGCCGCTACCACCGACGCGTCATCGAGTGCCGTGACGGCCTGGTGCTGATCGGCCCGCACCTGGCCGCGCTCCGCGACGGGGGCGCCACCACGGAAGACGCCGCGCTCAGCCGGGCGGCCGAGCGCCTTCACGAAGCCGAGCGGTCCTGCCTCGCCGCAGGAACAGGACCGGAACGGGCCCTGACACCGACCGCCTTGCGCCACAGGGACAGGGACGCCGACGTGCGCCAGCTGCTGAAGCTGTCGGATGCCCTGCGCGCCGCCAACTGACCCCCACCATGGGAAGAGAATCTGAGATGTTGATTACCGCAGGCCGAATTCTCACCGGACCGGCGGGGGACGTGATCGCCGATGGCGCGATCCTCGTCGACGGCGCGACCATCGTCGCGGTGGGCACCCGCCACGAAGTCGAGGCGCGCGCCGCCGCGGGAGTGCCCCACCTCCGGTTCCCGGAGTCCACCGTGCTGCCCGGGCTGATCGACGCCCACGTCCACCTCGCCTTCGACGCCGGGCCCGACCCGGTCGCCACCCTTCAAAGCCAGGACGACGCAGCCCTGTTGAAGGACATGGCGGTCAGGGCGGAGCAGTTGCTGAGCATCGGCGTCACCACCGTCCGCGACCTGGGCGACCGCAACCACCTGGCCCTGCGACTCGCGGAGTCGATCGCCGACGGCACCGCCGCCGGACCGCGCATCGTCGCCGCCGGTACGCCCGTCACCCCTCCCGGTGGCCATTGCTGGTTCCTCGGCGGCGAGGTGTCCGGCGCCGACGAGGTCCGCGACCTGGTACGGCGCAACATCGCGGCCGGCGCCGAGGTCATCAAGGTGATGGAGACCGGAGGCGGTCTCACCAAGGGCGGCGCCCAGAGCTGGGAGACGCAATTCAGCCCGGACGAACTCGCCGCACTTGTCGACGAGGCCCATCGGGCCGGAATTCCGGTGGCCGCGCACGCACACGGAACCGACGGCATCGCCGCGGCCGTCGAGGCCGGCGTCGACACCCTCGAGCACTGCACGTGGATGTCGGCCGATGGCTTCGAGTTCCGCGAGGACGTGCTGGCCAAGATCATCGGCAAGGGCATCCACGTGTGTCCTACGGTGAGCCCGCACTGGCGCCTGCTCCCCCAGATCTTCGGTCCCGAGAAGGCAGAGGCGATGTTCGGCCTCGTGCGGCGGATGGCGGAGGCCGGAGTGCGTCTGATCGCCGGCACCGACGCGGGGGTCCAGCGGTCCGGGTTCGACGGCCTGGTCTCCAGCCTGGGCTTCTACGAGCACCTCGGGCTGCCCCATGACCGGATCATCGAGATGGCCACGGTCGAGGCGGCCCACGCCCTGGGCGTCGGCGGGCACACCGGACGGATCGCCGCCGGGTACAGCGCCGACCTGCTCATCGTGGACGGGGATCCGCTCACCGATCTCGGCTCGCTGAAGGACGTCGCGGCCGTGATCTCCGCCGGCGCGCGCTACCAGCCCGCCGGGCCCGCTCAGCCGTAGCGCGGAAGCCGACACGAGCGCGGAAGCCGACGCAAGCGCGGAAGCCGACGCGAGCGCGGGAGCCGACGCGAGCTACTGCCCGGGGCCTGAGGTCCCGGGCAGTTCCCTCTCCTGCAGCTCCGTCACCACTTCGTTGAGGAAGGCCAGGACGTCCTCGGAGAGGCCCTCCGCCCCCAGCCCGCGGGCCTCCAACCGCCCGACCGCACCCTTCCGGGCGGACGCGAGAAGACGCAGCCCCTCGAACACCTGGCGCGCCACCGCGTCGTCGGGCTGGAAGAACATCGGCGAGACGCCGAACACCTCGGCCAGTCCCTCGCAGACGACCGGCGAAGCCGTCGGTACCGTTCCCGTGCGCAGATCACGGACACCGGCCTCGTCGATCACCGGGCCGCCTGCGTGGTCGTTGACCGCGCGCGCCACCTCCGCATCGGAGGGCGGCGTCTGCTCGCCCGGATATGAGTGGTCCAGCAGGTAGGCGATCTTTTCCGCCAGCGAGCGGGGCACCTGTGATGCCGACCGCGGCTCCCCGGCGCCGGGATCGGGGGCGTCGTGGCCGAAGGACCTCTCCTGCGCCGCCAGCAACTCCTCCACGCTCACCCGGTACCCATCGGCCAGCGGGCGGACGAAGCTCTCCTTGAGGCGCCGCTTGCCGCGCTCCGCATTGGCGACCGGACCCGCGCTCTTGGTGCCGATCAGGGCTTTCGTCTGGTACTGCGAGTACCCGGCGTCGCACCGCAGATCGACGAGGTCCGGACGGCCCTCCCGCGGGAACAGCTCCCCCAGTCCCCGTCCCAGGACCCGGGCGAGCGCGGGAAGTTTCTCGCCGTCGGGTGACGAATGGCCGGTCTCCCAGCTGGCAACCGTAGGGTCGGCGACACCCACCGCCTTGGCCACCTCACTCTGCGTGAGTTCGGCGGCGCGTCGCACCGCCCGGACGCGGCGTCCATCGAAGCGGCGAGGAGGCATCTGTGGGCCCTTCAGGGGCTAGTTGTCTAAACGAAGGAAACCTTAGCCAGTTGACCGGTTTCCCAAATCGGGATAGCTTCAGTTTAGCGAACGCAGGGGTGGTCCAAACCCCTGGGCAGTACATCTTCGCGTGCCCGTCGGCAGCAGGCCGGTCAACCGAGCTCCCCGACACGGGCAGAACCAGAACTTCAACCCTTGGGTCCACCCAGTGAAGAACAGCCACATCGCGGGGTCGAGCGCCGTCGCGGTCGTCCATGAACTCTCCAAACAGTACGGCTCCCGTGCCGTGTTGGACGGAGTCAGCTTCAGAGTCCTGGAAGGAGAGGTCTTCGGACTGCTCGGGCCGAACGGGGCCGGCAAGACGACGCTGTTGGAATGCCTGACCGGACTGCGCACCCCCACATCCGGATCCGTCAAGGTCCTGGGGTCCGATCCGGCGTCCAAGGATCCGGCACTGCGCCAGATGCTCGCGGTACAGCCGCAGGAAGCCACGCTCTTCCCGCAGCTCACCGTGCGGGAAACGGTGGAGTTGTGGGCCTCCTTCTACGAGGACCACGACGACGTCGAGGACGTACTGGAACGGGTCGGGCTCCTGGACCAGGAGTACCAGCGCGTGAAGGCGCTGTCCGGCGGACAGGCGCGACGGCTGCTGCTCGCGGTCACCGTGATCGGCCGGCCGCGCGTTCTCGTTCTGGACGAACCGGCCGCAGGGCTGGATCCGCAGGCCAAGGAACACCTGTGGGACGTCATCCGCAAGCAGCGCAAGAGCGGCGGCACCGTCCTGCTCACCACGCACGACATGAACGAGGCCGCGCAGCTGTGCGACCGCGTGGCGGTCCTCGTCGGCGGCCGCATGGCGGCCTGCGACACGCCGGCCCGCCTGGTGTCGGAGATGGCCGCGGTCAGCACCGTGACCTTCACGACGTCAGCCACCGCGGACATCAGCGGAATCAGTTCCTTCCCTGGCGTCACATCCGTCGATTCCAGCCCCTCTTCGACAGGCTCGGTCACCGTCCACGTGCGCACCTCGATCGGCGATCAGACGCTGCGGCGCATCGCCGCCGACGAGCAGCTGGCCGCAACCGATCTCGACATCACCAAGGGTGGACTCGACGCGGTGTTCCGCGCTCTCGCCGCCGACGGGTCACCTCGCGAAGAGGCGGACCAGAACCCCGAGGAGGCGGCCCGATGAAGGCTGGAACACCCGCGTTCCGCGAGATGGTGAAGACCAACGCGCGGGAGCTCTTCCGGGACGGCAAGACCGCCTTCTTCACCCTGGCCTTCCCGCTCCTCTTCCTCGCGATGTTCCTCGGACTGGGCACGCTCGCCGCCGGCGGCTCCTACCGCCTGGCGGTGACGGCCGCGCCGGAACAGCCCGCGGTGATCGAGAACTTGAAGGAGACCGCCGGCTTCAACGCGGAGGCGTGGAAGTCCGAGGAGCCGCCTAAGGCCGGGGACCTCGCGGGATACGACGCGATCGTCGGCGTCAGCGGAGACTCGGCCGCGGTCGTCATCGACCCGGGCAAGTTCGGCGCGCTGAAGGACATCCGGTCGGCCCTCTCCCGCAGTGGGATCGCCGAACCGAAGATGACGTTCCGCACCCCGGACGGTGGTGCTCCGTTCGATCCGCTCAAGGCGGCGCTGCCCACGGGGCTGCTGATGGCACTGATGTCCATCGCGTTCTTCGGCACGGCGACACCGCTGATCGCCCTGAGGGCGCGAGGCACCCTCCGTCTGCTCGGCACGACCCCGCTGAACCGGATGACCTTCGTACTCGCCCAGGCTCCGGTCCGGCTCGCGCTGGTCGCGGTACAGCTGGTGGTGCTGGGCGTCGCGGCCGTGTGGATGGACTTCCTTCCGGTCGCCGGAACGCTGCGGCTCATGGGTACGGGCCTGCTCGGCGCGGTGATGCTGTTCGCCTTCGGCTATCTGATCGCCGCGCGCATGCGCAACGCGGAGGTGGTCAACGGGCTGCTGGGGCTGCTGATGCCGATCGTGCTCTTCTCCAGCGGTCTGTTCCTCCCCATGGACATGCTGCCTTCCGTGGTGGGGAGCATCTCGCGGGCGCTGCCGACGAGCTATCTGGTCGACGCGCTCAACCATGACCTCAACGCCGCCGCCTCCGTTCACAGCCTCGCCGTCGACTGGCTGGTCCTGCTGGCCGGCGCGCTCATCTTCGGCGGGCTCGCCGCCCGCCTGTTCCGTTGGGACCAGGGAGAAGAACGATGAACTCACCCGCTCTGCAGTCCGGACTCGGACGTCTGACCGACATCGACGCGCTGGTGGGGCCGTACGGAGTCGTGGAAAGCACTCATCGGCTGCCCAATCACGCCGGTGACCCGCGTTTCCCCATCTACTCCGCCTCACTCGGCGACATCGGCCAAGTCGCCCCGAACGTGGCCGAGTCCACCCGCGGACGCAACGCCCGGGGGGAAATGGACGGAGCCGGCGGCGCCGTGGATCCGGAACGAGCCGCCCGGCTGAGCGTCGCCGAAGCACTGGAGCGCTACGCCACTTCGGTGGTCCAGCCCGAGAGCGTCATCTGGGCGACCGGAGACGAACTCGGCGAGGACGCCATCGACCTGCGCACACTGCCGCGCTGCTCCGCCGCGGAACTGGCGCACCCCAGGGCACTCACTTTCGACGTCGACACCGCCTCCCCGATCCGCTGGGTCCGCGGGTGGTCCCTCACCCTCGGACGGCCGCAGTGGGTACCGGCCGTGGGTGTGTGGATGCACATCCCGCCGCTGTCCAGGGGCGAGCGCTACGCGAACCCCATCTCCACCGGCTGCGCCACCCACACCGATCTCGCGCAGGCGCTCGTCAACGCGGTGTGCGAGGTGGTGGAGCGGGATGCCATCGCGCTGACCTGGTACCAGCGCCTCGCCCTGCCCAGGATCGAATTCGACGCCGTTCCGGAAAATTTGGCTCCATTTCTGGAAAAGTCTCGCAATAGCCTGGTGGAAACGGTATTCTTTGACGCGACCACCGATCTCGGAATTCCGACGGTATATTCCATCGACCTCACTCCGGATAACGAAGTACTCGGTCAGATGGTAATGTGCAACACGAGTCTTGACCCCGCGGATTCCATAGCGAAAATCATCAGAGAATCCGCTTCCTCGCGCATCGCCATGCAGGTCCCGCGCGAGGTGCCGGATTCGGTGGACGACTTCCTGCACGTCTTCCACGGCGCCTCCTACATGGGGAAGCCGGAGCGTCGCGCGGACTACGACTTCCTTCTCAACTCGGACGCCCGCACCCCGTTCAGCGCGCTGCCCACCCTGACAAGCGGCGACAGTCGGCAGGACCTCGCGCTGCTGGTGGACCGGCTGAAGAAGGCCGGATGCAATGTGGTCGCCGTCGAATGCACCACGGACGAAGCCCGCGACGTCGGATTTCGAGTGGTCCGCGTGATCATTCCCGAATTGATGCCGCTGTCGTTCACCCACAGGGCACGCTTTCTGGCCCACCCCCGGCTGTACGAAGCGCCGGCCCGCATGGGACATCCCGTGCTCGGCGAGGGGGAGATCAACCCACTGCCTCAGCCTTTTGCCTGAGGTGGCAGAAATTCTTCATTCCCAGGGAACGGAAACCAATGACCAAGGTGCACGTACTCGCGGTCGGTGATTTCGGGACGGCTGTGGCCGACCGGCTCCTCCAAGAGCGCCCCGAGATCGCGGTGACCTCGGACGTGAAGAACTCCCTGGAGTTCTCCTCCGTCTGGCCCGAAGCACGGGTGAGGATCCTTGCTTCCTGGCGGGAGACACCTCGGCTCGCCGAAATGCTCGACGCACGCTCGGCCGACTGGGGCACCCCGTGGTTCCCCGTGGTGGCGGAACACCCCCGGTTGCGGATCGGCCCGGTGGTCGTTCCCGGCGAGGGCGCCTGCTACCGCTGCTTCCGGCAGCGGCGCGGCCAGCACGAGCGGGACAACTCCCACACGGCGACCCTGCACGCGTACTACGACGCCTCCCCCACCGCCGGAACCGCCGGCTTCCTGCCCCACCACGTGGACATGGCCGCCGGAATGGCCCTGGACGTGCTGCGGCGCCTGGAGGCGGGAGAGACCGAGCGCCTCGCCGGAAACGTCCGTCACTGGCATGTGCTGGAACAGCACATGACGGGCGCGCGAGTGGTCGGCGTACACGGATGCGACCGCTGCCGCCCGCGCCAGGCGGACCCGGCCTCCGCCACGTGGCAACAGCTGGCCCGTGACCTCGGCGCCTGGCCGGCGCTCCCCGGGGAGGACACCTCGACCTCCTCAAGTGGCCCCACGGCCGCGCCGTCGATATCTGCTCACCAGTGAGGTAGTGCCATGGCCCACAACACGCTCGTCTCGGCAGAGGACATGCGCCGAGCCGTCGCCCAGGATCCCCAGTTCAAAGCCCCCGCCCGTCCGGCACTGTGCCGCGGTGTGGTCGTCGTGCCCTTCGCCGACGGAATCCTCGTCGAAGGCGGGCCGACCCGCCAGGTACTGCGCGGCGTCGCCACCCGCGACCTGATACCGAAGCTGCTCCCGCTGCTGGACGGCACCCGGGACGTGGCCGAGGTGGCCGAGCACGCAGGCGTTCCCGTACTGCACGTGGAACAGGTCGTCGCCCTCCTCTACACCTGCGGGCTCCTGGAGGACGGTGGGGCCGGCGACGGTCCCTCGCCGGAAGGCCCCTCGGCCCTCTTCCTGTCGCGCAATCTCGACTCCACGCGGGTCAACCGCAACACGTCCGAGGTGCTGGCGCGACTGAGCGGGACGCACGTCGCGGTCCGTGCCCGCGGCGACATCGGAGTGCGGATCCAAGACGCTCTGCTGGCCGCCGGGTTCGGACGAGTGGACCTGTGCGAACACGGCGATCCGGCCGGCCGGCCGGACCTCGTGGTCGCGGTCAGCGGCGACAGCCGGGCCGGCCTGCGCGCCGCGGGCGAGTGGTGCGCGGCCCGAGGGATTCCGATGCTGCCTGCGTATCTGCACGGCGCCGGCGTGGACCTCGGCCCGTACATCGACCCCTCGTTCACCGTCTCCTACGACGACGTGGAGCGCCAGTGCGCAGCGGCGGACGAAGGGGCGGGGCCGGACCGTGCGTCCGATGACCCGGCGGTGCGCGCCATGATCATCGCCCTCGTCACCAACCAGGCGACGGCGATCGTGGGACGTGTGGGATCCGCAGTGGTCCTGCGCGGTCTGGTGCGCACCGATCTGGAGGCGTGGCGCCAGGACCTGTACGTCATGGCCCCCGTGCCGGCGCGTACGGGCGAGGGTGCCGCCCTGACCCGAGCGGGCGTTCCGATCGCCCTGGCTTTCGAGACCTCGGTCGCCTTCCCGCCGCGCAAGCTCCTCAATCCCCGCGATCACCAGGTGCACTACAAGCCCGGCAACGTCGCGCTCCAGCACGAGAGCAAGCGCTGGCCGAGCGCCCGCACCCTCGCCCTTCCGACGGAGGGGACACTCCCCCGGGCACCGCTCGAACCGGCGGCGCCGCCCGCCGTCGAACAGCTCGATCGCGCCCACCTGGCAGCGCTCCTGATGATCGCCGCCGGGCGCAAGGACGCGGCGGACTCGCCGCGCAGCGTTCCGCGGTGGGCGCCGACGGGAGGCAATCTCGGTTCCGTGACCCTCCACGCGATCGTCAGGAACGTGGACGGGGTCCCGGCGGGGGCCTGGGGCTACGACGCGGCCGGTCACCGCCTGGCACGGCTGCCCGAGCCCCTGGACCTCACGGAGATCGAGGGGACGGACTCCCCCGCGCTGATCGTGCTCACCGGCTCCCTGTCCCGCGTGGCATCGAAGTACTCCACCTTCGCCTGGCGAATCGTTCATCTGGATGCCGGCGTGGCCATCGCCCAACTGGTGCACACCGCACGTTCCCTCGGCATCTCGGCCCGGCCGCTCGACCGTTGGGACGACCGGAAACTGGCCGCGGCGTTCGACCTCGACCTCGATGCCGAACCCATCACCGGCGTGCTGGAAATCCGTCCCCTCACGACAGACGAGGCCTGATCCATGCAGATGACGTCTCCGCTGCCCGCTCTCCTCGATGCCAACGAGGTGATGCGACAGCTGCAGGTACGGTCCCGGCTGAACGCCGACGAGCTGAGTCGCCGGCCCGCCGTACCGGGCCCCGCACTCCAGGGCGCTCTGCGGGCCGCCATCACTCCGCAGCACGAGCGAACCGCCACGGTCGCCGCTCCGCCGAGCGAGCGCGCCCTGGAGGCCGTACTGCGCGAGCGGGCATCGGTGCGCACGTACGCCGCGCGGCCCATCCCGGTGGAGGTCCTCGCGGCCGTCGTGGACCGTGCCGCGGCCTTCGACCGCGCCGCCTGGCCGGACCACGAGGCGGGCGCCGGGCTCGAGTTCCTGGTGGCGGCGCGCGCCGTGGACGGGCTCTCCACCGGCATCCATCTGTACGACCCCGAGGGCGGCGAGTTCATCCGGCTGGCCGATCTCCCACTCGGCGAAGCGGCCGGCGACCTGGTGCTACAGCTGGAGTTCGCGGACGCACCCGCCATCGTGATGGCCTGCGGCCCCCTGGCGGCCTCACTCGACCGCCACGGCGAGCACGGGCACCGGCTGCTGCTGGCCCGGGCCGGCGCCGCGTCCCAGACGGCCTGGCTCACGGCGCTCGACCGCGGCCTGGTCGGAAGCATCTTCGCCGGCTTCCTCGCCTCGGCCCTCAAACCGCTGGTGCCGGTCGACGGCTACCTCAGCGCTCAGCTGTTGGCCTTCTCCTGCGGCTATCCGCTCGGAGCCGACGGCGTCCGCGAGGCCTGACACGGCCGGGCACCTGCCCAGCCCCCCACCCCCAAGACTCCGCGCCCGTCCAAGGGCGCGGGCAAGCGGCGGACGACCGCGCGTCGTCCGCTGATCAACCCTGCACGAGAGAAGGAGGGCGTCCATGCCCACCGATGCCGACATGATCATCGACCTGTTCGCCGAGGACGCGTCCCTGACGATCGACGCCCTGCCGACCGACGCGGCCCTGGCGTCCATCTCCACCGCCGGCACGTTCGGCTGCCTGGGCGGCTCCACCATCGGCACCGCCGCCACCGCCAGTTCGCAGGGCTGATCGGGTTCTCGCAACCCGTCCGACACAGAAGGAGATTCACCATGAACGAGACCGCGCACATCGACCTGTTCGCCGAGGACATCAGCAGCACGCTGACGGCCGAGGTACTCGACGACGCCGCACTGCTGGGCACCTGGGGCTCGATCGGCACCTTCGGCAGCGCCACGTGCCCCGCCTCGACCGCCTCCACCGGCGGCAGCGCCTCCTCTTCCGGCTGACCCCGGGCCACGGGCCACGGGCCACGGGCCACGGGCCCGGGCGCAGAGCCGGATCTTCATCACCAACCCATCCAGAAACAGGAGCATCACCATGCACGCGAACAACAGCATCCAGGACATCATGGACATCGACCTGTCGGTCGAGGACATGACCGTCGAGTCCCTCTCCGACAGCGCCCTGCTGGGAACCGCCGCCTCCTGGGGCACCGCGGCCTCCGCCAGCTGCCCGGCCGCCTGCGTCGGCACCGCCAGCAGCGCCTCCTCGGCCGGCTGATCGAGCTCCCTCGCTGACCCCTGCCCGGCCGGCACAGTCTCAGTGTGCCGGCCGGGCGGGGCCCCGAGCATTATTCCCCCCAGGAGGCCACCCATGCGTTCCACCGCCGCCGTCCCACCGCGCCAGGGAGCCGCACCAGACCACGGCGATCCGACATCCACGGAGGCGCACTCACGGGACACCGCATGGCTGGACACCGAGCACCTGGCCTTGAGGGACACCATCGAGCAGACGGTGGGCCTCGACGGACGCCCGCTGCTGTTCGACTCCGCGACCGGCAAGTACGTGGCCGTGTCCCAGGCGGGCACCGTCGTCCTCGGCCTCCTGACGGAGGGCGTCACCGCCCGGGACGTGGTCCACCGGGTGACATCGGCCTCCTCCGCAGACCCGGAGCGCATCGAGGCCTCGGTCATCCGTTTCCTGACCGAGGTCAGGCAGGCCGGGGTCCTCACGCTCGAACCGCAGGGGGAGAGCCGCCGAGAGCGGATCCTGAAGTACTCGCTCCAGCAGAAGATGCCCCGCAAGGCGCTGACCGCCTCCGTCCACGTCCTGTTGGAGCCGCTCGCCCGGCTCGCCCAGAAGGCTCCCGTGCCGGCGGTCGTCACCGCTTGGACCGCCCTCACCCTCGCCGGTCTGGCCACGGCGGGATACGCCCTGGCCACCGAAGGCATGCCCTCGTACTCGTCCTGGTCGTGGCTGGCCGCGTTGTTGCTGATGCTCCAGATCGCCGTGCACGAGCTCTCGCACGCCCTGGTGTGCCAGACCCTGCGCGTCCCCGTCCGGGAAGCCGGCATCACCCTGATGCTGTACGTGATGCCCGTGGCGTACGTGGACCGCACCGACGCCTACCGGGTACGAGGCCGTGCGCCCCGCGCGCTCATCGCGCTCGCGGGCCCGATGAGCGATGCCCTATGGGGCGGAGTCACCGGTGCGGTACTGCTCAACAGCACGGGCGCGCTGCACGACATCGCCGGGGCCCTGCTCCAGCTCCAGCTGCTCCTGATGATCGTGAACCTCAATCCGCTCCTGCCGTCCGACGGATATCACGCCCTGGAGTCCGCGATGGGCTCCGTCAACATCCGGGGCCGCTCCTTCGCCTTCCTCGTCCACTTGGTCACCAAGGCACCGCTGCCCAGCCACCTGTTGGCGAGCAGCCGGGCCAAGCGATTCGGCTACTGCCTCTTCGGCATCGTCTGCGCGGTCTACGGCCTTCTCATGGTCGGGTTCGTGCTGCTGTGGTGGTGGCACCTCATCGAAGGAGTCATCCCCGGATGATCACGCAGCAGACGGCGCCGCAGCGCCCGGCTCCGCCGGATCCCGTTCCCGGTCCTCCCACCGCTCCGCGCCCGGCCGTCTCCCACTGGACGGTGCACCGCATCAACCAGATCCCGGTCGAGGCGCTGGACCTGGCACTTGCCCGCACCACGCGGTCCCTGCACCAGGAGACCGCGCTCGAACAACGGCTCGGGGAGCAGGCCGGGCCGCTGGCGGACGCGCTGCATCTGGTGATCCCCGCCCTCGACGACGCACCCGACGTACGGCGTTCGGCGCTCGAACTGCGCCGCGCCGTGCACAACCACCGTCCCGCCAAGGTCACGGCGGCTGCGGTACGCGCGCTGTCGGAGCGCCTCGACGGCGCCGCGGGCGGACTGATGGACCACTGGCTCGAAGACATGGCAGAGCTCGTGGCCCTGCGTGCCGCGACCGAGGCGCACTACGTCGCCGAGACCGCGCGGGCGACGCAGCGGCTGCGGGCCGTACTCACCGATCACCGCCTCGGTCAGGGCCTCGCCCATGCCAGTCCCCACCTGCTGAGCCATCTGACCGCCAAGCCCCTTGAGCCGAGCGGCAAGGCGGCGCGCTCGGTGCTCGGGTACGTCTCCAGAGCGGCGTTCAAAACCAGTCCGTTCTCCCGTCTGACGGCGCTCGCGCTCGACGGGCAGCGTGCCGACGGGACCGGACGCACCTACGTGGACCAGCAGCACGTCCGCTCGTGGGTCGACGCCCTGGTGCGGGACGAGCGTTTCGCGGAGGCCTTCCAGGTGGAGCCCAACCGGTCGGTCCGGCAGGTGTCGGGCCGGCCGCACCTGCTGGTGCCCTCGTACGGCGGTCCGGACGAGGCCTCGTGGCGCACGGACGACCTCGCCGACGCGGCGCTGTACGGCCCGCTGCTGAACGAGCTCGCCACCTGGCCCCGGATGACCGTCGCGGACTGCCTGCTCAAGATCGCGGGAGAGGACCCCTTCGGCGGTTTCCTCCGTCTGCTGGACACCGGCTGGCTGTGCCCCGTCCTCCCCTGGGAGGCGGGGGAGGCGCAGCCCCTTCCGGCCCTCGCCCGCAGCCTGCGGCATGCCGCTCACCCGGCCGCCCGGCGCACGGCCGAACTCCTGGAAAGGGCGCAGGAGACGGCGGCAGGACTCCACGCACTTCCCGGTGGCGAACGCGTCCTGGCGATCGGTCACCTCGACGCGCGCGTCCGGTCCGTACCGGAAGGCGATCCGCGGCCCGCCGTGCGCTACGCGGTCTACGAGGACGCCGTGTCCGACGTCCCGTTGGCCCTGGAGGCCCCGCTCGTCCGGGAAGACCTGGCCGAGCTGGGCGAACTGATCCGGCCGTACATCTTCCGCTCCCACGTGTACGACTGGCTGCGGGACGAGTTCGTGGCCCTGTACGGCGCCGGGGGGCACTGCGCGGACGTCTTCGCGTTCCTGTGGGCGGTGGCCGCCGCACCGGACTTCGACGGCAAGTTCTTCCAGGCGCTCCAACGGGACCACCGCTCGTACGGCCGCCCCACGGAGCGGGCCTGGCTGCCCGTCTCCGCGAGCAGCGCCCCGCCCACCGTCGCCGCGCTCTACCAGATCGCGGCGGGCTCGGCCGAAGACATCCGCTCCGGCCGCCATCAGACGGTCGTCAACCAGTACAACTCGGGGGTCGGCGGACTGGTGGCCCGCTTCCGCGGACAGCTGGACGCTCCGGACGCGCACGACGGAGGCCTCACGGCGCGGTTGCGGCACTGGATCGCCGATCTGTTCCCGCAGGCCGAACCGCGTCAGGTAACCCTGTCCGGCGATGTCAACGGCATGCACCACGCGGCCGACGGCGTACTGCCCCCGCTGCGCTGGCCGGGCGAGCCGCCCCGAAGGGGTGAGGCGTCGGACACCGCCGCCCCCGCCCTGCGCCACGACGCGGTCAGCGACACGCTCGTCCTCCTCGACCACGAAGGGAGGACGCTCGCCCCGGTATACCTGGGCGTCGTCCCCCAGCACCTGGTGCCCGGAGTCGCCCGACTGCTGCTGTGCCTCGCCGATCCGTGGGTCAACGGCTCCAGGATGTGCTGCACGCAGAGCCCGGTGGACGTTCCGCCGCCGCCCGTCGAGGGCGAGATGGAACGGCTTCCCCGCACCACGCACCACCGACTCGTCCTCGGGCGCCGCACCTGGCGTTTCACCCCCGGTGCGCTCCCGAGGCCCGCGGCGGGGGAATCCGCACCGGTCTTCTTCCGGCGCGTGCATCAGTGGCGCAGCAGCCACGGCCTGCCGGACGAGGTCTACCTGTCCATCGAATCCTCCTCGCCCCCGAACGGTACGAACCCGGCCGGCGGGAAGCCCTTCTGGCTCTCCTTCCGGAGCCCGCATGCCGTGTGGGCGGCGGTGCACCACGTCGACAGGGCACCGCGGGCCACTGCCGTCCGGCTGGCCGAGGCCCACCCCGACATGTCCTCGTACTGGCTCCGGGACGGCCTGGGAGGCCATCGCGCGGCCGAACACGTATCGCTCCTGCGCTGGGAACGCCCCGTCCCGGGCAACGACGCCCGCACGGGAACGGAGATCGACTGAAATGGATTTCACGAGCATGGAGGGCAGTCGGTGAGCAGGTCCCTGCCCGCATCGGACTGGTGGTACGCACGTCTCTATCCCGGCGGGATCGATCGCCTGGACGCAGCCGTCACCTCATGCCTGCCCGAGCTCTCCGCCCTGGCGAGGACGCTGGGCGCCGACCGCTGGTTCTTCATCCAGTACACCGACCGGAGGGGCCCTCATCTGCGCTTCCGGGTCCGAGGCCCCCAGGATGCACTGGACCGGCTGCACCGTGTGCTGCCGAGGCTCGACGCCGATCTCGTCCGGCTGAGCCGCCGGCCCGCACCGGACCGGGGCTCCCTGGTCCCGCTGGATCTCCGCCCGTTCAGCGGCCTCCACGCCGGGGCCGACATGGCCGTGTACGAACGCGAGGAGGCCAAGTACGGTGGCCGGACCGGTACGGAGCTCGCCGAGGAAGTCTTCGAGCACTCAAGTGAACTGGCCCTGTGGGCCGGCGGCCTTCCACGTCAACCGGATCGCGCCGCGATAGGCATGCTGTTGCTCCACGCCTCCGCGTCCGAGATCCCGCAATTCTGGGAACGGCATCTGGCCTGGTGGACCCATGACGCGGGCCGGGGCGCGGAGGAACTCCGCACTCGATTGCGGAACTCCGCCGATGAGGGCATGCCCGCCATCGGGGAAAGAGCCATGTCGCTGATGGCCGAACCCGCCGTACGGATCCGGGTTCAGGACTGGGCTCGCACCCTGTCGCACCACCTGGTCCGAGCCGCCGCGATGGACATCCCGTACAGCCCCGGCCACCTCGTGTTCCACCAGGTTCACATGATGTGCAACCGGCTCGGGATACTGCCCCGCGAGGAGGCCCTCCTCGGGATCATGGCCTCCCGGTGGGCGGGCGACTCCACGCTCGCCCACAAGGCGCTTCCGGCACAATGATCGTGTGACAAGCAATGAGGAACTCAAAATGACATCCACCCGCAAGGGCCTGGCGATCGGAATGTCGTTGGGCATAGCCGTCGGGCTGCTCGTCGGGCTGCTGGTCCTCGACAACATCGGCCTCGGCATCGGCGTCGGCATCGGAGTCGGCAGCGCCATCGGTGTCACCCTGCCCGTCGTGAGAGCGACCCGCCGGGAGCGGCTGTCCGGCGCGGTCGACCACGGGTGAGGTCGCGGGCGGCATCGCGGGCGGTATGGCCGGCGGTATCGCGGGCCACTGAGCTCGTGGCTCAGCCGAAGCGGCCCTGGACGTAATCCGACGTGGTCCCGACATCGCCGGGAACGGGTTCGGCTTCTGGAAGACCATGCCGATCCGGCGGCGGGCCTGGCGGCCCTTCAGGATGCCGGTGGCGGGCAGGCCGGTGTCGCGGCGGTGGCCGGGTCCCGAGGCCAGGGTCTCGGCGGAGGTCCCGTCCGGCGAAGCAGAGCAGCAGGGCTCCCGAGGATGGCCGGGGCGGCGCCAGCGGGGCGGAGGTGACGGTCGTGTTCGGCGCTCGCCGGTCAGTTGCCCGGGAAGGCCGGCAGGCCGCGACGGCGGGCCCACCACGCCAAGTGCGCGCGGGGGAGCGCGAAACCCGGCCGGTCCCGCCCGAGGGGGGTTCGGACGGGACCGGAGATCAAGGGGCACTTGGGTTGATCATGGGTGGGCTCAGGCGGTGGGCACGTCCTGCGGGGAGACGCCGAAGGCCTTGACGGCCTGGTAGTAGGTCCACGCGGTGCTGTCGCAGGAGCCCTTCTTCACACCCGAGTACGCCGAGCAGACGCGCTTGAGGTCGGCGTAGAGGGCCTCGTCCAGTCTTGCCTTGTTGGCCGGAAATGCACCTGCGGCCTTGTAGTTGCGGTAGCCGAAGTCGTGGCGGGCGCAGGACGTCTGGAAGGGGAAACCGAAGGGGTTGTCGGGCGAGGAGGAGCAGTAGTCGGTCGACCAGTCGAACCCGTACGGCCCCCACTTGCCCTGGTTGCCGCGAGCGGCGACCCAGGCGTTGTAGCTGGCGGCACTGGTCTGCGTCCAACTGCTCAGGACCTGCGGCTTGTCGGTCGGGACGGCCGACGCGGGGGTGGCGGCGACGAGCACACCGGCCGCGGCCGCCGATGTGAGGAGCGGAACGAGACGAAGGCGCATGTCAATCCTCCAGGACGGGGTGGGGGGCCGCCCGGAGGTACCCCCGGTACGGCGTCGGGTCCCACCCTCGGGGCACGTCCTATCGGCGCCGCTTAACGCCGCTATAACGGCGCTCGCCGGGTGCGGGTGTCGGATTCGGGAGCGGACAAGGAAGGCGGCTCCAGGGCCAGTTGCCGGAGGGTGCAGCTCTCAGGTAGCACGCGGTATCAGACTTCCGGCAGAGAAGCGGTTCGTCCTACGGAGGGACGCGCGAGGGGGTGCGACGGCCGAGACTGGATCACATGAACCGCCGTCCCCTCGTCATCGCCGCCGCCATCCTGGGAGTCGTCGCCACCGCCGCCCTGGCGCTGCCCAACCTCCCGCCCAACCCGCTGACCGACTCCATCAACGACCGGGTCTTCGAGGAGAAGAGCAAGCACTTCGCGACCGCCGCCGACGCGCCCACCCGCGGCAACCCGGCCTTCACGCTGCCGTCCTGGGTGCCCAAGGACGCCACCGACATACGCATACGGGTGCGCACCACCGGCGAGGCGAGGCTGCTCCGCTTCACGCTCGGAGCGACCCCGCTGGACGGCCCGCAGTGCACGGCGGGCACGCCGAAGGACCTGGGCGGGCGGCGGCTGAACGCCAAGTGGTGGCCGAACGGCATCCGGGCCGAGGAGCGGCCCGAATGCCGGGACGTCCACCAGTACCAGGTGGCGGTGCGCGGCAAGCGCGTCTACGCCTGGACCGACGGCACCCCGTCGCCGGGATCTCGGCCGCAGGACCACCCCGCGGCCACGGCCCACGCCCGTGGCTAGGAGGGTCCGGCGGATCATGGCCGGGCACCCCGTGGCCCGGGAGCGGCGCTCGTCTACGCTCGTCCGGTGAGTACGTACGTGAACCAGCTCGGCGAGGACGTCCCGCGGATCGGTGCGTCCCCGACGGGGACGACCGTGGCGGTGTGGTCCCTGGACACCACGCTCGAAGTGGTCGGCGGCCACCGGATCGAAGACGCGCTGCCGATCCTGGACGCGGGCGAACGGGAGCGGGCCGGGCGGCTGCTGCGGGCCGCGGACCGGCACCGGTACCTCGCCTCCCACGTGGGGCTGCGGGTGCTCCTCGGCGGCTACCTCGGGCTGGCCCCGCAGGACGTCACCCTGGTCCGGGAGGACTGCCCGTGCTGCGACGGCCCGCACGGGCGGCCGGCGGTGGCGGGAGGCGCGGTGCAGTTCTCGCTCTCGCACAGCGACGACCTGGCGTACCTCGCGTTCGCGGCGGTGCCGGTCGGCGTGGACGTGGAGGCGGTCCCGAGCGCGGCGGCGGTGGAGGACGTGCTGAACGCCCTGCACCCGGCGGAGACGGCGGAGCTCTCCGCACTGCCCGTGGAAGAACGGCCGGGGGCGCTGGCCCGCCTGTGGTCGCGCAAGGAGGCCTACTTCAAGGGCACGGGCACCGGTCTGGCCCTGGGCCTGGCCGAGCCCTACATCGGCTCGGGCCCCACCCCGTCCCAGCTCCCCGGCTGGCACCTCGCCGACCTCCCGGCCCCTTCGGCGTACGCGGCGGCCCTGGCCCTGCGCACCTGACGCGCTGCCCCGGCGCCGCTCGCCACGCCGGGGCGAAAAACAAGGTCGCCGCTCGCCGGACGGCCCTATCGTGACCGCCATGGACATCCGCCCCGCCCGTACCGTCGCCGAACTCCAGGCCGCGGAGGGGCTCTTCGACGGCCCCGCCCGACTCGACTGGTCCGAGCGCTTCCTCTCCGCGCCGGGACACCTGATGCTCATCGCCTACGTGGACGACATCCCCGCCGGCATGGTCTCCGGGGTCGAGATGAGCCACCCCGACAAGGGCACGGAGATGTGCCTGTACGAGCTCTCCGTCGACGAGGGCTACCGGCGGCGCGGCATCGGCCGCGCCCTGACCGAGGCCCTCGCCGACGAGGCCAAGGCGCGCGGCTGCTACGGCATGTGGGTGGGGGTCGACACCGACAACGAGGCCGCCCTGGCCACCTACGCCTCCGCCGGCTCCCACGACGAGGGCGTCTTCACCATGCGCGGCTGGCCCCTCTCCGGCTAGGCCCGTCTTCCCGATCATGCGGGGGACCCGTTCGGCGGCGTGTCGTGGGGCCAGTCGGCGCACCCTCCGCGCGGGCGGGTCGCACCTCGCCGAGCATCGGGCGCATGACCGCATTCACCGCGCTGCTCCCGGCCGCCGCCGCCCTGCTGGCGGCGGCCACCGCCCTGCCGCCGCACGCCGCACCCGTGCCCGTACCCGCCGCAGACACCGCGACCGCGACCGCCCCGTACGTCGTCGTCCTCAAGGACACCACCTCCCGCGCCCCGACCCGGGCCCTGGTCGCCGAGGCCACGGGCTCCGGCGACCAGGTCGGGGACGTCTACGACACCGTCCTCAGCGGCTTCGCCGTCCGGACCACCGCCGCCCGCGCCAAGGCCCTGGCCGCCGACCCCCGGGTGGCCTCCGTGGAGCCGGACGCCGAGTTCCGGATCAGCGACGCGCAGAGCCCGGCGCCCTGGCCCCTGGACCGGATCGACCAGTCCGTGCTCCCGCTCGACGGCTCGTACACGTACGCCACCACCGCACAGGGCGTCACCGCGTACGTCGTGGACACCGGGATCTACGCGAGCCACCAGGAGTTCGGGGGCCGGGCCCGGGTCGGCTACAACGGGGTGTTCCTGGAGACCTCCAGCGACTGCAACGGGCACGGCACGCACGTCGCCGGGACCCTGGGCGGGGCGACGTACGGGGTGGCGAAGGGGGTCTCCCTCGTCGGCGTCAAGGTCGCCAACTGCAAGGGGTCCGCGTCCCTGACCTCCATCCTGGGCGGCCTGGAGTGGATGGTGAAGGACGCCGCCAAGGCCCCGGGCACCCCCGCCGTCGCCAACATGAGCATGGGCGGCACCCGCAGCTACGCCCTCGACGCGGCGGTGACGCGGGCGGTCGCCGCCGGGATCACCTTCACCGTCGCCGCCGGCAACTCCGCCGACGACGCCTGCACCGGCTCCCCCGCCGCCGCCCCCTCGGCGCTCACGATCGGCGCGGCCGACGCCGCGGACCAGTGGGCCCCGTTCTCCAGCTACGGCAGCTGCGTGGACCTCGTCGCGCCGGGCGTGTCCGTCACCTCGGCCTGGAAGGGCTCGGCGACCACCCTCGCCCGCGCCTCCGGCACGTCCATGGCGGCCCCGCACGCGGCGGGTGTCGCCGCCCTGATCCTGGCGGAGGGCATCGCGGCGGGCGGTACGGCGAAGACCCCCGCCGAGGTCTCCGCCACGCTGCTGCGGGACGCGGTACGGGACCGGCTCACCGGGGTCCCGGCCGGCACGGCCAACCTGCTCCTGCACCACCCGTCGGCCGCTGGCTAGACCGCCTCTTTCGGATCGCGCCGGTCAAGCCGGCGGAGTTGACCGGCGGCTTGACCGGCGTGCTCCGAAAGACCCCGAACGCCCAGGTCAGCACCCGGCTCCACGCCCGGATCGGTCTCCCGCCCGCACCCCACCCATCCCACCCGCCCCGCACCCTGGCGACCCGGCCTGATGGGACATCAATTTCTGTGTGCTTCGGGCGAAAGCAAGTCATTGACTTCTCATCACCGCGACGCGTCAATGTCGGCCACCGCACCGGCTCGGCCTCCCCCACACAGCGGGTGGGGGGAGGGGTTCGTCTGACGAAGGAGTCGCGACCCAGTGAGTACAACGTTCCGACGAAGAATTCTGGCCGGGGCGGGCGCCCTGTCCCTCGCGCTGACGGGCGGCGTGGTGGGCCTGACCGGCACCGCCCAGGCGGCGACCGTGACCACCCCCGTCTTCGAGAACTGCGACGCCCCGGCACCGCAGCCGGACGGTTCGGGCAACCAGAACTACACGATCACCCTGCCCGGCACGGCCAAGGCCGGAGACGTCGTACCGATCACGATCGACCCGGGTGCGAGCCCGCTGATCCCCGGCTTCTCCGTCACGACGGTGAACACCACCAAGATCACCCTCAAGGTGGGCACGACCACCCAGGTCGTCACCAGCCCGCCCGAGACCGTCAGCGTCGTCGCCGGTACCCCGCTCGACCCGAAGTCCTTCTCCGGAACCATCAAGATCCCGGACGGCACCGAGGGCACCGCGGTCGACGTCAAGCTCGACCTGGCGGTCACCGACGCGGACCTCAGCGGTTCCGTCTTCACCACGACCTGCACCCCGGCGCCCCGCCCGAGCGCCACCCTCGGCTCGGTCGCCGTCGAGGCCCTGCCCAAGGACCCGGTCACCACCAAGCTGACGCCCAACAGCGGCAAGGCCGGCACGGCCGTCGTCGTGGGCGGCGCCAACTTCCCGGCCGGCCCGGTCACCTGCTCCGCCCTCCTCGCGGGCGCGGCGACCGGTGACACCGGAACCGGTACGGCGGACGCGAGCGGCGCCGCCAGCTGCAACATCACGGTCACCAAGAAGGCCGACGCCATCAAGATCGACGGCTCGGTCACCCCGTACAAGTCGTTCGTGTACCTGGAGGACCAGGCGGGCGTGAAGAACCCGGTCGACATCGAGGTCCTCCCCGGCGCGCTGGCGCTCGGCCCGAAGGACGGCCAGCCGGCCGTCGCCTTCCCGTCGGTCACCATCAACGGCAAGGCCCAGTCGGTGGTCGGCGTGTTCAACGCCGCGACCGTCCAGGACTTCCGCGGCGGCACCCTCGGCTGGGACGTGACGGCGACCCGTACGCCCTTCCTGAACCAGGCGACCGGCCACTCGATGGCGAAGGCGCAGATCGGCATCCAGCCGTCCTGCACCGTGACCAACCCGGACAGCCCGAGCACCTGCACCGCGGGCACGCCCGGCGCGATCTCCGAGACTCCGATGAAGGTGGCCTCGCAGGCGGCCGGCGGGGACGAACTGACCGGCGGTGAGTTCGCCGTCGGCGGCGCCGGGATGATCCAGCTCCCGCCGTTCATGTTCGCCGACACCTACCAGACGGTCGTCACCTTCTCGATCGCCTGACCGGCAGGAACAGTGCACCCAGGGTGGTGCGGCGCCAGGCGCCGCACCACCCCTTCGCCTTCCCGCCCCCACCTCCGCTTCCCGCCTCCCCGCGCCGACTGGAGAACCGCCCATGCGCCCCCGCCCCCGCATCGCTCCGTACGGTCCGCTCCTCACCCTGTTGCTGCTGGTCGCGGGCCTGCTCCTGGCGCCGGCCACGACGGCGACGGCCGCGGACAACGGCACCTGGGGGGTGTTCCCGACGCCCCCGGCCAGCGCCGCGATGACCGACCGCGCGTACTTCTTCCACCAGGGCGCGGCCGGGACCACGGTCAGCGACAGCGTGACCGTCCTGAACTCCTCCGACCGGGAGCTAACCTTCCAGGTCTTCGCCACCGACGCCGTGAACACCCCGGCCGGCGGCGCCTTCGCGCTCCTGCCGGTGGATCAGAAGCCCAAGGACGTGGGCGCGTGGACGGCGCTGGCGCCCGAGGCGGCGACCACGGTGACCGTCCCGCCCAAGGGCCGCAAGGACATCCCGTTCACGGTGAAGGTCCCCGAGGACGCGACGCCCGGCGACCACGTCGGCGGGATCGTCGCCCTCAACACCGCCGTGGAGGGCATCCGGCAGGAGGGCAAGGTCCAGGTCGGGGTGAAGCGGCAGGTCGGCTCGCGGCTGTACTTCCGGGTTCCGGGGCCGGTGACACCGGGCCTGAGCGTGGAGGACGTGAAGGTCAGCCGGTCCGCGCCGCTGCTGCCGTGGGTCAAGAGCGCCCGCGCCACGGTCTCGTACGCACTGGTCAACCGGGGCAACGTGGTCGTCGAGCCCAGGGTGGCGGTGTCCGCCGAGGGGCTGTTCGGCCGCAGGGTGCTGGACCGGCCGGCCCGCGAGCTGAAGCTGGTGCTGCTGCCCGGCCAGCGGATCGAGCTGACCGAACCGTGGGCGGACGCGCCGCAGTCGGACTGGGTGACCGTACGGATCTCGGCCGGGGCGGCGGCCTATCCGGACCTCGCCCCGGCATCCGAGGCGGAGTTCATCGCCGTGCCCTGGCCCGCCCTCGGCGCGCTGCTCGTACTGGCGGGCGCCGCGCTCACCCTCCTGGTCCTGCGGCGCCGGCGCCGGTCCCCCGTGGAACCGGCCGAGCCCGCACCGTACTTGGCCGGGGCGCACTGACGGGCGAGGGTGTCCCCCGGGTGAGGGCATCCGGCCGTCACCCGGCAACGGGGAGACGACCGATGGAACGACAGCGGACCGAGACCGGCGCGGGTCTGCTGCCCCGCGTCGAGCGCGCACTGGGCACCGGCACCGGCACCGCCGCCCGCACCTCCGGCTCCGGCTGGACCCGCCTCACGCTGCGGCTCCCCGACGGCGGCCCCACGGTGGACGTGGTCGCGGACACGCGGCGGCCGCCGCGCGGAATCGCGTACCTGCTGCCCGGCGGAGGGCTGAACTTCGCCGCCGACTTCTTCACCCCGGGCGGTCCGGGCAGTTCGGGCGACGCGGGCGCCTCCGGCGGCTCGGACGGCTCCGGCGGCTCGGACGGCTCGGACGGCTCGGACGGCCACAATCTCGCGCACCGGCTGCGCCACCGGGGCCTGCTGGTCGTCGGCGTCACCCCACGCGAGGACAGCGCGACCGCCGCCGAGATCACCGCCGCGTGGGGGCTCGCGGCGCACCGCCGGGACCTGGCCGTGGTGGTGCGCGCGCTGGATTCCGTACTGGGGCTGCCGTACGGGTACGCGGGCCACTCGGCCGGGGCCGCCCTCGCGCTCGATGCCGCCTCGCACGACGATTCGCCGCGGCTGCGCCGGGTGGTCGTCCTGGACACGACCGGGCCGTACACCGGCGACCTGGCGCTGCGGGCGGCCGCGACGCGGGACGTGTACGCGGACCAACTCGCGCGGGGCACGTACGCGACCGACCCGGGACTGGCGGCCCTGATCGCCCGGGCCGTCACGGACCCCTCGGCACCCTCGCCGGTCCCCTGGCCGCCGAACCCCGCGCTCCGCTTCACCCACGCCGGGCTCGCCCACTTCGCGCTGATCCGCACGGCCGCCCTTCCGGGCCCGGCGAACTGGATCTACACCCAGGGCCACAGCGCGGGCGCGTACGCCTTCGGCGCCACCCCGGCCGAGGACCGCTTCACCCTGACCCACACGACGCTCGGCACCTGGCACGCCGCCACCGCCGCGCTCGGCAGCGGGCTGGTCCCGACCGCCCTGATGCGGGACCTGGCCGCGATCTGGGCCGGCGACGGGACGACGTACCGGATCGCCTGGGACCGCATCCGGGCCGAAGTGGTGTGGGTCAACACCGCGCTGGGCCGCGGCGACCACCCGGGCGGCGCGGACCTGATCCGTGCGGCCGGCAACGACCGCGTCGCCTTCACGGTGGTCCCCGGCTACGGCCACGGCGACGCGGTCTGGAGCCGGACGGCGGCCGCCGACGTCTGGTCCCTGTTCTAGAGCGGCCAGGACCCCCGAAAAACGGAGCTCGCCCCCCGCGTGAGGGTGCGGGGGGCGAGCCGGTCCTGCGGTCTTGCGGTCTTGCCGTCCTACGGTCTTGCCGTCCTACGGTCCTGCGCGGTCAGTGGTTGCGGGGGAAGCCCAGGTCCACGCCCACCGGGGCCTCGGACGGGTCCGGCCAGCGGGTCGTGACGACCTTGCCGCGGGTGTAGAAGTGGATGCCGTCGTTCCCGTAGATGTGGTGGTCACCGAAGAGCGAGTCCTTCCAGCCGCCGAAGGAGTGGTAGCCCACCGGCACCGGGATCGGCACGTTGACGCCGACCATGCCGGCCTCGATCTCCAGCTGGAAGCGGCGGGCGGCGCCGCCGTCCCGGGTGAAGATCGCGGTGCCGTTGCCGAACGGCGAGGCGTTGATGAGGGCCACGCCCTCCTCGTAGGTCTCGGCGCGCAGCACGCACAGCACCGGCCCGAAGATCTCGTCGCGGTACGCGTCGGAGTCGGTCTTGACGTTGTCCAGCAGCGACAGGCCGATCCAGTGGCCCTTCTCGAACCCGTCGACCGTGTAGCCCGTGCCGTCCAGGACCACGTCCGCGCCCTGGTCGGCCGCGCCCTTCACGTACGAGGCGACCTTGTCGCGGTGGGCCGCCGTGATCAGCGGGCCCATCTCGGAGTCCGGGTCGTTGCCGGGGCCGATCTTGATCTTCTCGGCGCGCTCGCGGATCTTCTCCACCAGCGCGTCGCCGATCGAACCGACGGCCACGACCGCCGAGATCGCCATGCAGCGCTCGCCGGCCGAGCCGTACGCGGCCGAGACCGCGGCGTCGGCGGCGGCGTCCAGGTCGGCGTCCGGCAGCACCAGCATGTGGTTCTTGGCGCCGCCCAGCGCCTGGACCCGCTTGCCGTTCGCCGAAGCCGTGGTGTGGATGTGGCGGGCGATCGGCGTCGAGCCGACGAAGGAGACGGCGGCGATGCCCGGGTGGGCGAGCAGCGCGTCGACGGCGACCTTGTCACCATGGACGACGTTGAGCACACCGTCCGGCAGACCCGCCTCGGAGGCCAGCTCGGCCAGCTTGTTGGCGGCCGACGGGTCCTTCTCGCTCGGCTTGAGGATGAAGGTGTTTCCGCAGGCCACGGCCAGCGGGAACATCCACATCGGCACCATGGCCGGGAAGTTGAACGGGGTGATGCCCGCGACCACGCCCAGCGGCTGGCGGATGGCCGCCACGTCCACGCGGTTCGAGACGGAGGTCGACAGCTCGCCCTTGAGCTGCGTGGTGATCCCGCAGGCCAGCTCGACGATCTCCAGGCCGCGCGCCACCTCGCCCAGCGCGTCCGAGTGGACCTTGCCGTGCTCGGCGGTGATCAGCTCGGCGATGGCGTCGCGGTTGGCGTCCAGCAGGGCGCGGTAGGCGAAGAGCACCTTGGTGCGGGCGGCCAGCGAGGACTGGCCCCAGCTCTGGTAGGCCTCCTGGGCGACCCGTACGGCCGCGTCGACCTCGTCGGCGGAGGCGAGCGCGACCTGCGTGGTGACCTCGCCGGTGGCCGGGTCGGTGACCGGGCCGTAGTTGCCCGACGCGCCCTCGACGGTCTTGCCACCGATCCAGTGGTTGACGGTCTTCATTGCCTTGCTCCTTCACAGATGGCGACGTCGCTGCGCGGCTTGCCGGTCGTACTCTTCGCGGGCCGCGGCCGCGGATTTCCGTGTCGCGGTCTCGGCCACAGGAACATCCCACCACGCCTGTGCCGGGGGCGGGCCCGACACAGTGTCGGGTGTTCGGGTCTGTGCGTAGACACATGTGGGACGGTCCGCCGCGCGCGCCTCGGCGAGGGCTTTCCGCAGGTCACCGATGGTGCGGGTGCGGATCACCGCCATCCCGAGGGAGGCCGCGTTGGCCGCGAGGTCCAGCGGCAGCGGCGCGCCGGTGTACGAACCGTCGTCCGCCCGGAAGCGGTACGCGGTCCCGAAGCCCTCCGCGCCCACGGCACCGGAGAGGCCGCCGATGGAGGCGTATCCGTGGTTGTCGAGGATCACCACCTTGATCGGGACGCCCTCCTGCACGGCCGTGACCAGCTCGGTCGGGTTCATCAGGTACGTCCCGTCGCCGACCAGCGCCCACACCGGCCGCCCGGGGGCGGCGAGCGCGACCCCGATCGCGGCCGGGATCTCGTATCCCATGCAGGAGTACCCGTACTCCACGTGGTACTGGTCGGCCGAGCGGGCCCGCCACAGCTTGTGCAGGTCGCCGGGGAGGGAGCCGGCGGCGTTGATCAGGACGTCCTCGGCGCCGACGACCGCGTCGAGCAGCCCGAGCACCTGTGCCTGCGTCGGGGCGGTGTCCTCGTCGGGGGTCGCGTAGGCCCGGTCGACCAGCCTCTCCCAGTCCCGTTTCTTCTCTTTGTACGCCGTCTCGTACCCGGGGTCCACGTGGTACCCGGCAACCGCGGCCCGGAGCTCTTCCAGGCCCACCCGCGCATCGCAGACCAGCGGCTGACCGGCGAGCTTGTGGGCGTCGTACGGGTCGAGGTTGAGCCCGAGGAAGCGGACGGCGGGGTTCTGGAACAGGGTCCCCGAGGCGGTGGTGAAGTCCGTCAGCCGGGTCCCGGCGGCGATGACCAGGTCGGCGCCGCGGGCCAGGTCGTCGGCGGCGGCCGTACCGGTGTGCCCGATGCCGCCGACATCGGCGGGGTGGTCGTACGGGAGCACGCCCTTGCCCGCCTGCGTGCAGGCGACCGGGATCCCGGTCACCCCGGCGAACTCCGCCAGCGCGGCCTGGGCGGCGCCGTGCCGGATCCCGCCGCCTGCGACGATCAGCGGGCGCGCCGCGCCCCGTACGGCTTCGGCGGCCCGCGCGAGCTCGTCCCGGTCGGGCCGGGGCCGGCGTACGGCCCACACGCGCTCGGCGAAGAACCCGGGCGGCCACTCGTACGCCTCGGCCTGCACGTCCTGTGGCAGCGCCAGGGTCACCGCGCCGGTCTGCACGGGGTCGGTGAGGACCCGCATCGCCTGGAGGGCGGCCGGGATCAGGGCCTCGGGCCGGGTGATCCGGTCGAAGTGGCGGGAGACGGGCCGGAGCGTGTCGTTGACGGAGAGGTCCCCCGCGTAGGGGACCTCCAGCTGCTGGAGGACGGGATCGGCGGGCCGGGTGGCGAAGGTGTCCCCGGGCAGGAGGAGTACGGGAATCCGGTTGATGGTGGCGAGGGCGGCCCCGGTGACGAGGTTGGTGGCGCCGGGCCCGATGGAGGTGGTGACGGCGTGGGCCGAGAGGCGCCCGCACTGGCGGGCGTACCCGACGGCGGCGTGCACCATGGCCTGCTCGTTGCGCCCCTGGAGGAACGGCATCCCGCCGGGCACCTCTCCCGGCGTCCCGCTGCGCGTCCCGCCCGGTCCGCTCTCCAGGAGGGCCTGCCCGATGCCGGCGACGTTCCCGTGCCCGAAGATCCCCCAGGTGGCGGCGATCAGCCGCCGTCTGTGCCCGTCACGTTCGGTGTACTGGGCGGCGAGGAACCGTACGAGGGCCTGGGCGACGGTGAGCCTCACTGGGTCTCGTCCTCCGCTCGGTAGAAGGGCAGCCGGGGGTCGGCGTCCTGGCCGGACCAGGTGTCCCGGATCCAGGCGTGGTCGGGGTGGTCCCGGATCAGCCACTCGCGGGGCTGGCCCGGGGGCCCGGCCATGACGTTGAGGTAGTACATGTCGTGCCCGGGAGCGGCGATGGACGGCCCGTGCCAGCCGTCCGGGATCAGCACCGCGTCCCCGGTCCTCACCTCGGTGAGGATGTCGGTCTTCCCGGCGGGGGACGGGGTGACACGCTGGTAGCCGAGGCCGGGCGTGTCGCCGCCGTCGCCTGCGCCGCCGCCCGGGCCGGCGCCCGGGCCGCCGCGGTGCGGGGCGATCTCGAAGTAGTAGACCTCTTCGAGGCGGGACTCGTGGCCGGGGTGGAACTCGTCGTGCTTGTGGGGCGGGTACGAGGACCAGTTCCCGCCGGGGGTGAGCACTTCGACGGCGATGAGGCGGTCGCAGTCGAAGACACCGGCGGCGGCGAAGTTGTTGACCTGGCGCGTGCACTGGCCGGCTCCGCGGATCTCCACGGGAACGCTCCGGGCCGGTCCGTACCGGGCGGGCAGGATCCGTTCGCACCGCGCCCCGACCAGCGCGAACTTCCCTCCGGCGGCGGACCCGATCACGGCCTGCCCGTCCCGGGGCAGATACGCGAAGTCGCTCACCCCGCTGAACACGCTCTCGCGCCCCCGCAGTTCGAACACCTCCGGTCCCGACGGCGCTGGGGGGCGGGGATGCGGCTCCGTGCAGCGGACCACGCACGCCCCGGCCAGCGGGAGGACGATCCACTCCCGGTCCCCGCAGGCGTGCGCGTACGTCTCCCCCGGCGCGAGCTCCAGCACCCGCAGCGCGGCGAACTCCATCTCGTGCGACCCGGTCACCGTCACGGCTCCAGCACCTCCTCCACTTCCTGGGCGTACGGCATCGCCGACGAGCACGCCAGCCTCGAAGCCACGATCGCCCCCGCCGCGTTGGCGAAGCGGAGCACCCGCTCCAGGTCCCATCCCGCCAGCAGCCCGTGGCACAGGGCGCCCCCGAACGCGTCCCCGGCCCCCAGCCCGTTCACCACCTGCACCGGGACCGCCGCGGCTTCCACCACCGTTCCGTCCCGCCGCATCGCCAGTACCCCTTCCGGTCCCCGTTTCACCACCGCCAGCTCCACCCCGGCCGCCAGCAGCGCCCGCGCCGCGGCCCGCGGTTCGGACTCGCCGGTCGCGATCGCGCACTCCTGCACGTTCCCGACCGCCACCGTGGCCAGACCCAGTGCCCGTGCGTACGCCTCGCCCGGCTCCTCCTCCCACAGCATCGGCCTCCAGTCGAGGTCGAAGACCGTGATCCCGGACTTCGAGCGCGCCTCCAGCGCGGCGAGGGTCGCGGACCGGCTCGGCTGAGCGCTCAGGCCCGTCCCCGTCATCCAGAACACCCGCGCGGCCCGTACCGCCGCCAGGTCCAGCTCCTCCGGCTCGATCTCCAGGTCGGGGGCCTTCGGCAGCCGGTAGAAGTACAGGGGGAAATCGTCCGGCGGGAAGATCTCGCAGAACGTCAGTGGGGTCGGGTACCGCGCCACCGACCCGGCCCACCGGTCGTCCACCCCGAATCCGCGCAGCTCAGCCCGTAGATAGTCGCCGAAGGGATCCGCGCCGGTCCGGGTGATCACCGCCACCCGGCGGCCGAGGCGGGCCGCCGCGACGGCGACGTTGGTGGGCGAGCCGCCCAGGAACTTCCCGAAGGTGTCCGCTTCCGCCAGCGGTACACCCGTTTTCAGCGGGTAGAGATCCACCCCGATCCGCCCCATGGTGATCACGTCGAACGCGACATCGTCCGCGGTCGTCACAGGCAGTCCTCCCACTCGTCTCGCACCCTAAGGTGGCCGTCATGACGTCCTCCCCGCCCGCGTTGACCCGTATCCGCATCGGTTCGGCTCCGGACTCCTGGGGTGTCTGGTTCCCCGACGATCCGCTCCAGACCCCGTGGGAGCGGTTCCTCGACGAGGTCTCCGACTCCGGGTACGAGTGGATCGAGCTCGGCCCGTACGGCTACCTCCCCACCGACCCCGCCCGCCTCGCCGAGGAGACCGCCGAACGGGGCCTGCGGGTCAGCGCCGGCACCGTCTTCACCGGACTCCATCACGGGCCCGCCGTCTGGGCGCAGACCTGGGAGCACGTGTCGCGGATCGCGGCGCTGACTCAGGCCATGGGCGCGGGCCACCTCGTCGTCATCCCGTCCTTCTGGCGCGACGACAAGACCGGCAAGGTGCTGGAGGACCGCACCCTCACCCCCGCGCAATGGCGTGAACTCGCCTCGCAGACCGAGCGCCTGGGCCGCGAGGTGCAGGACCGGTACGGGCTGCGGATCGTCGTCCACCCGCACGCCGACACGCACATCGACACCCCTTCGAACGTGGCCCGCTTCCTGGACGCCACCGACCCGGACCTGGTCTCGCTGTGCCTGGACACCGGGCACTACGCCTACTGCGGCGGCGACAGCGTCCAGGCCATCGAGACCTTCGCCGAGCGGATCGGCTACCTCCACCTCAAGCAGGTCGATCCGCGGATCCTCGCCGAAGTCCTGGCGGAGCAGCTGCCCTTCGGGCCGGCCGTGGGCCGCGGGGTGATGTGCGAGCCTCCGTCGGGGGTGCCCGCGCTGGAGCCCGTCCTCGCGGCCGCCCAGCGGCTCGGCGTGGACCTCTTCGCCATCGTGGAACAGGACATGTACCCGTGTCCGCCCGACCGGCCGCTGCCGATCGCCCGCCGCACCCGCGCCTACCTGCGCTCCTGCGGCGCCCGCTGACTCCCGGAGGGAACACGACATGAGCACGCTGGGCATCGCCGTCATCGGGACGGGGAAGATGGGCGCCGACCATGTCCGCCGGATCGGGCGGACGGTGGGCGGGGCCCGGGTGGTGGCCGTGGCCGATCCGGACGGGGACCGGGTGAAGGCGGTCGCGGCGGGTCTGGACGGGGCGAGCGCGCACACGGATCCGGCCGCCGCGATAGCCGCTCCCGGAGTCCAGGCCGTACTGATCGCCTCCCCCGGGCCCGCCCACGAGGAGGCGATCCTGCACGCCCTGGGGCGGGAGTTGCCGGTGCTGTGCGAGAAGCCGCTGACCCCGGACCCGGCCGGGGCGCTGCGGGTGATGGAGGCGGAGCGGCGGCTGGGCCGGCGCCTAGTGCAGGTGGGGTTCATGCGGCGGTTCGACGCCGAGTACGAGCGGCTGAAGGAGCTGCTGGACGCGGGCGGGATCGGCCGGCCGCTGTTCCTGCACTGCCGGCACCGCAATGCCTCCTCGCCCTCCTTCTTCACCAGCGACATGCTGATCACCGACTCCGTCGTGCATGAGGTCGACGCGGCGCGCTGGCTGCTCGGGCAGGAGATCACGGCGGTGTCCGTGCTCTCCCCGCGGCCCAGTTCGGCGGCCCCCGAGGGGCTGCGCGATCCGCGGCTGGTCCTGCTGGAGACCGCGGGCGGGGCCATCGTGGACGTGGAGATCTTCGTCAACTGCGGCTTCGGCTACGAGGTCCGGTGCGAGGCGGTCGGCGAGTCCGGCAGCGCCCAGATCGGCGAGGGGCAGGGGATGGTCGTCCGGTCCGCGGGCCGCAGCTCCGGTGAGATCGTGCAGGACTTCACCGTGCGCTTCGCCGATGCGTACGACCGCCAGCTGCGGCGCTGGGTGGCCGCGGCCGCGCAGGGCCGGGTGGCCGGGCCCGACGCCTGGGACGGTTACGCGGCGGCGGCCGTCTCCGCGGCGGGCCTCGCCGCCGCGCACAGCGGCGTACGGACCCCGGTGGAGCTGGTGGAGCGCCCCGCCCTCTACCGCTGACCCCCCCTCCCGGCCCCTCCCACTCCCCCCCCCCCTCCCGCCCCTCCCGCTCGTCCCTGTTGTGCTGCATGTGTCACGGGCGTCGCCCTTGTGTCACGCATATCCCCGTTACGCGGGTATTTCGTCACAGCCGGTCGACAAGGCCTCCCGCGCCTTCACCCTCTGTCGTTCTCCGGGCACAACCCGAGTGATCGTCACTGTCCACGCGTCGGCTCCCCCGACGGCCTCCCGGCCGGCCCCGCCCCGTGGACAAGGAGGTGTCGTGGATGAGCGACCGACAGCTGTGGTCGTACAAGGAGATCGCCGCCCATATCCGGGTCCAGCCGGACACGGTGCGCTCGTACCGCAAGCACGGGCTGCTCCCCGCTCCCGACCACGTGGAAGCCGGCAAGCCCTACTGGTACGCCGACACGATCCGCACCTGGGTGGCCCGCCGCCCCGGCAACCGGGGCCGGCGCGAGGACTGACCCCGGCCGGGCCCCGGCGCCGGCCGCGGCCGCCGGGGCCCGGACCCGCTCCCCCGCCCACCCCCTGGGGGGTGTCCGCTAGCGGCTCCCCGCCGGTACGCGGTCCGGCTCCGGGGCCTCCCCCGGGGCCTCGCCCGCCGCCTGCGGTGACGCCGTCGGTACCGACTCCCCCTCGCTCAGTCCGAACCGCTCGTGCAGCCGCCGCAGCGGGGCCGGAGCCCACCAGGTGGCCCTGCCCGTCAGCTTCATGACCGCCGGCACCAGCAGACTCCGTACGACCAGCGCGTCCATCAGGACGGCCAGCGCGATCCCGAGCCCCAGCATCTTGGTGTTGGTCACCCGGGAGCTGCCGATGGCCACCATCACCACCGCCAGGATCACGGCCGCCGCGGTGATCAGCCCGCCCGTGCGGACCAGTCCGGTGCGCACCGCTCCCTCGTGGTCCCCGGTCCGCTCGTACTCCTCCTTGATGCGGGATATGAGGAACACCCCGTAGTCCATGGAGAGTCCGAAGGCGATGCAGAACATCAGCACGGGCAGGGTGGTCTCGATGTCCCCGGTGGAGGTGAAGGAGAGCGGTCCGGAGAGGTGGCCGTCCTGGAAGATCCACACCACCGCCCCGAACATCGCCGTCAGGCTCAGCGCGTTCAGCAGGACCGCCTGGACGGGTATCAGCACGCTTCCGGTGAGCAGGAAGACCAGCAGGAGCGTGGCCAGGACCACCAGGGCCAGCGCGGCCGGCAGTTTCTCCGCTATCGCCTTCTGGGCGTCGACGAGGACGGCCGCCTGTCCGGTCACCGCGGTGTCGAACGGGGCGTCCACCTTGCGCACCTCCCCGACGAGGTCCTGGGCCTGCCGCCCCACCGGCTCGCCGTCGGTGACCACCGAGATGTACGCGTATCCCGGCCGGGATCCGGAACTCACCGGCCCGTCCACCCGCACCCCGGGCAGGGCGGCCAGCCGGTCCCGGTAGGCGGCGAGGTCGGCGGGACCGGCCGCGCCCTCGGCCAGCACGGTCAGCCCGGCGCCGGGGCTGCCCGGGAAGCCGTCGCGGATCTGCTGCTGGACCAGGTGGGAGGCGGCCGTCTCCGGCAGCTGCCGGTCGTCCACGGTGCCGAACTTCACCCCGAGGAAGGGCAGTCCGAGGAGCAGTAGCCCGGCCGTGGTGGCGATGGCGAAGACCGGGGCCCGGCGCATCACCAGCGCGGTCGTCCGCGCCCAGCCCCGCCCGGTCTCGGCCCCGGCGGCCGTGCCCGGAGTCCCGGCGCCCGCCCCGGGCCGGTTGCGCCGCCACAGCCGCCGCAGGTCGAAGGAGTTGACCCGCTCCCCGAGGAGCACCAGCGCCGCCGGCAGCAGGACGAGGGCGGCGGCCGCCGCGAGCAGGACCACCGCGACCCCGGCATAGGCGAAGGAGCGCAGGAAGTACATCGGGAAGAACAGCATCGCCGAGAGCGAGACGGCCACGGTCAGCGCGGAGAACAGCACCGTGCGCCCGGCGGTGCGCAAGGTGGCCCCCACCGCCGCCACTGGATCCCGCCCGGCGGCGAGCTCCTCGCGGAACCTGCGCACGATGAACAGGGCGTAGTCGATGGCGAGTCCGAGACCGAGTGCGGTGGTCAGGTTCTGGGCGAAGACGGAGACGTCGGTGAACTCGGTGAGGCCGCGCAGCACGGCATTGGTGCCGAGGATGGCGACGATGCCCACGCCCAGCGGCAGCAACGCGGCCACGGCGCTGCCGAAGACGATGACGAGCAGGACGAGGGTCACCGGCAGGGCGATCACCTCGGCGCGCAGCAGGTCCTCCTGGATGGTGGTGGTCACCTCGCGCTGGACGGCGACGGGGCCCCCGAGGGAGACCTTCACCGGCCCGTGCCCGCCCCGGTAGCGCGGGGCGATCCGCTCCAGCACGGCGGCGCGGGTCTTCTCGTCGCCGAGCACCCGGGCGGCGATCAGGGCCTGCCGGCCGTCCTCGGAGCGCAGCGCGGGCAGGTGCGTGCGCCAGTACGAGCCGACCCCGGCCACCCCCTGTTCGGAGGCGAGTTGAGCGGTCAGCCGCTCGGCCTCGGCGGCGACGGCGGGATCGTCCACCCCGGACACCCCCGACCCGGCGGCGTCCACCAGCAGGAGGAGGTTGGGCTGGGAGCCCGGGAACTCGCGCTCCAGCACCTTGGCGGCGTAGGTGGACCGGGCATCCGGGTCCTCCCAGCCGCCGCTGCCCATGCGGTCGGCGACGCCACCGCCCGCGAGGACGGCCAGGGCCGTGACCACGAGGGCGAGCAGCAGTGAGAGCCGCGGCCGGGCCGTGACGAACCGGGTCCACCGTCCGCTCTCCCCTGACGACGACGGATTTTTGACTTCGGACATGACTCGGTGTCCCCTTCACCGTGATTGCCAGACGACTTAAGCTGGCAAACACGAGCAGACGCTCGCGTTTTCCAAGAATGCGAGCGAACTCTCGCGTTTGTCAATCACCCACGGGAAGCAAGGGACGGGACATGCCCGAGAGGCCCCAGGCCGAAAACGCCGCGAAAGCCCCAAAGGCCGCCAAGAAAACTGGCGAGAAGACCGCCGGGAAGACGGCCGCCCCGCGCCGCCAGGCCCGCGGCGAACGCCGGATCGCCCAGCTCCTGGACGCCGCCGCCAGCGTGTTCTGCCGTACCGGCTACGCCGCGGCCAGCACCAACGCCATCGCCCGCGAGGCGGAGGTCTCACCGGGCACGCTCTACCAGTTCTTCCCGAACAAGGAGGCCATCGCCATCCACCTGGGCGGCGAGCTGCTCCGGCGCGCCCGCGACATGCACGGCCAGGCCTTCCTCCCCGAGAACCTGGACAAGCCCCTGCCCGAACTGCTCGACGCCGTCCTGGACCCGGTCATCGCCTTCAACTGCGAGAACCCGGCCTTCTGGGCCCTGATGCACGGCTCCGGCATCCCCGGCATCACCCAGGAGCGCGAGGAGCTGCACTCCGGCCTGCTGACCCGGGTCCAGGACATCGTGCGCACCTTCTGCCCGGACAGCTCGCCCGAGGAGCTCACCCGGGTCTCCGGCATGATCCTGGGCATCTTCAAGGCGGCGCTCGACCTGATCCTGGCGAGCGAGGGAGCCGAGCGCGCCGCGTACGTCACCGAGCTGAAGACCGTGCTGCTGCGCTACGTGGAGCCCATGGTCGCCACCCCCCACCTGCACTGACCCGGCCGCGGGGACCGCGGGGACCGCGGGGACCGCGGGGACCGCGGGGACCGCGGGGACCGCGGGGACCGCGGGGACCGCGGGGACCGCGGGGACCGCGGGGAGGGACCGCGGGGACCGCGGGGACCGCGGGGACCGCCCCCGCGTAGCCCGCCCCCGGCGGCGCGCCGTACGCACCCTTCACCGGAACCTCGCCCCGGCCGTGGCTTCGCACACTCGCTTTGATACCCCCTAGGGGTATAGTCTTCGAATGTCGGGAGGACGGTGGGGTGACAACACCCGGCTCCGCCGCCCCCCGGCGACCGGACACGCCCTTGAAGAGGAGAACGACATGACCGCCGAGACGGACACCCAGACCACCACCGTCTACCGGGTGACCGGCATGACCTGCGGCCACTGCGAGGGCGCGGTGACCACCGAGATCTCCGCCCTGCCCGGCGTCAGCTCGGTCAAGGCCGTCGCCGCGACCGGCGAGGTCACCGTGGTCTCCGCCGCCCCGCTCGCCGAGGAGGACGTGCGCGCCGCCGTGGACGAGGCCGGGTACGCGTTCGCCGGCCAGGCCGGCTGAGCTCCCTCCCCTCCCTCCTTCGCAGTGCCCCGCCGGGTCGTGCCGGCCAGCTCATACTGGTTCCGTACGACCCGGCCCTCCCCCTGGAGCCGGACATGAGCAGCAGCACAGTGCACGACGGGCCCATAGCGGCGGCCGAGGCCGCCGAGGTCGAGCTGACCATCGGCGGGATGACCTGCGCCTCCTGCGCCGCCCGCATCGAGAAGAAGCTGAACCGGATGGACGGGGTCAGCGCCACGGTGAACTACGCCACCGAGAAGGCGCGCGTCTCGTACGGGGGCGGCGTCCAGGTCGCCGACCTGATCGCGACCGTCGTCAAGACCGGGTACACCGCCGAGGAGCCCCCGCCGCCGGAACCGGAACCGGAGACCGCGCACCCCGGGACCGGGGCCGGAGCCGAGCCCGCGCGCGACCCCGAACTGGCCGCGCTGCGCCAGCGGCTGCTGGTCTCCGCCGCCCTGGCCCTCCCCGTCGTCCTGCTGTCGATGATCCCGGCCCTCCAGTTCGACAACTGGCAGTGGCTCTCGCTGACCCTGGCCGCCCCCGTGGTCGTCTGGGGCGCCCTCCCCTTCCACAAGGCCGCCTGGACCAACGCCCGGCACGGCGCCGCCACCATGGACACCCTGGTCTCGGTCGGCACGCTCGCCGCCTTCGCCTGGTCGCTGTGGGCCCTGTTCTTCGGCCACGCCGGGATGCCGGGCATGCGGCACGCGTTCGACTTCTCGATCTCCCGCACGGACGGCTCCGACTCGATCTACCTGGAGGTCGCCGCCGGCGTCGTCAGCTTCATCCTGCTCGGCCGCTACCTGGAGGCCCGCTCCAAGCGGAAGGCCGGCGCCGCCCTCAAGGCCCTGCTGGAGCTCGGCGCGAAGGACGTCGCTGTCCTGCGCGGCGGCACCGAGGTACGGATCCCGGTGGCGCGGCTCGCGGTCGGCGACCGGTTCGTCGTCCGGCCGGGCGAGAAGATCGCCACGGACGGCACGGTCGTCGAGGGCGCCTCCGCCGTGGACGCCTCGATGCTGACCGGCGAGTCCGTCCCCGTCGACGTCGCCGTGGGCGACTCCGTCACCGGCGCCACCGTCAACACCTCGGGCCGCCTCGTCGTCGAGGCCACCCGGATCGGCGCCGACACCCAGCTCGCCCGCATGGCCCGGCTCGTCGAGGAGGCGCAGAACGGCAAGGCCGAGGTGCAGCGCCTCGCCGACCGGATCTCCGGGGTCTTCGTACCGGTCGTCCTCGTGCTGGCACTCGGCACCTGGGTCACCTGGCTGCTGATCACCGACAACCCCACCGCAGCCTTCACCGCCGCCGTGGCCGTCCTGATCATCGCCTGCCCCTGCGCCCTGGGCCTGGCCACGCCGACCGCGCTGATGGTCGGTACGGGGCGGGGCGCGCAGCTCGGCATCCTCATCAAGGGCCCCGAGGTACTGGAGTCCACCCGCCGCGTGGACACGATCGTGCTCGACAAGACCGGCACCGTCACCACCGGCCGGATGACCCTGACCGGCGTGCACCCCGCCGAAGGCGTGGACGAGCACGAACTGCTGCGGCTCGCGGGCGCGCTGGAGCACGCTTCCGAGCACCCGATCGCGCGGGCCGTCGCCACCGGGGCGGCCGAGGCAGCGGGCGCCCTGCCGGTCCCGGAGTCCTTCGACAACCTCGCCGGACTCGGCGTCCAGGGCGTCGTCGACGGACATGCCGTCCTGGTCGGCCGCGAGCGGCTGCTGTCCGACTGGTCGATCGCCCTGCCCGCCGGCCTCGCGGACGCCAAGGCGGCCGCCGAGGCCGAGGGCGCCACCGCCGTCCTGGTGGCCTGGGACGGGGCGGCCCGCGGGGTCCTGACCGTGGCCGACGCGGTCAAGGAGACCAGCGCCGAGGCGGTGTCGCAGCTGCGGGCGCTGGGCCTGACCCCGGTGCTGCTGACCGGCGACAACAAGGCGGTCGCCGAGACGGTGGCCCGCGCGGTCGGCATCGAAGAGGTGATCGCCGAGGTCCTCCCGCAGGACAAGGTGGACGTCGTACGCCGGCTCCAGGCGCAGGGCCGTACGGTCGCCATGGTGGGCGACGGGGTGAACGACGCGGCCGCGCTGGCCCAGGCGGACCTGGGCCTGGCCATGGGCACCGGCACCGACGCCGCGATCGAGGCGGGTGACCTGACCCTCGCACGGGGGGACCTGCGGGTGGCGGCGGACGCGATCCGGCTCTCCCGCCGGACCCTGGCCACCATCAAGGGCAACCTGTTCTGGGCCTTCGGCTACAACGTGGCCGCCTTGCCCCTCGCGGCAGCAGGCCTGCTCAACCCGATGATTGCGGGGGCCGCGATGGCGTTCTCCTCCGTTTTCGTGGTGAGCAACAGCCTCCGGTTGCGAACCTTCCGCTAATGGATCTTCTCCCCAGTCTGCGCACACTTCCTTCACGGGAGACGCAGATCACAGTGATTGCAACGTAACCATCCGGCACTGCAGTGGGTCTAATGGGGCGATGCCAGGAACGTCTTGGGGGACGTTCACGGGGGTCTTGGGGGACGTCCGAGGCATCAGCCGGCCGGGACGCGTGCCCAACGGGGTGCTTTGAGCGGCCCTCCCGACCCGTACGGGTCCCGGCAGACACCCACCGGAGCGCACCGCGCGTGCGCTCCTCGCCGACGCCCCGGCTCGGGTCCCGTGGGGGGAATCCGTTCCGGGGAAAGGAAAGCGCCCCGACCGTCGACCCGTGGGGGGATCGACGGCGGGGCGCTTTTCGCAAGCTTCGAGGGACCTCGGGTCAGCGGGCCTCGACCGGGACGAAGTCGCGCAGGACCTCACCGGTGTAGATCTGGCGCGGGCGGCCGATGCGGGAACCCGGCTCCTTGATCATCTCGTGCCACTGGGCGATCCAGCCGGGAAGGCGGCCGAGCGCGAAGAGCACGGTGAACATCTCGGTCGGGAAGCCCATGGCCCGGTAGATCAGGCCGGTGTAGAAGTCCACGTTCGGGTAGAGGTTGCGCGAGACGAAGTACTCGTCGGCCAGCGCGTGCTCTTCCAGCTTGAGCGCGATGTCGAGCAGCTCGTCGCTCTTGCCGAGCGCCGAGAGGACGTCGTGCGCCGCGGCCTTGATGATCTTCGCCCGGGGGTCGAAGCTCTTGTAGACGCGGTGTCCGAAGCCCATGAGGCGGACGCCGTCTTCCTTGTTCTTCACCTTGCGGATGAAGGCGTCGACGTCGCCGCCGTCGTTCTTGATGCCCTCGAGCATCTCCAGAACGGACTGGTTGGCGCCACCGTGCAGCGGACCCCACAGGGCCGAGATGCCGGCGGAGATCGAGGCGAACATGTTCGCCTGCGAGGAGCCGACCAGGCGCACGGTGGAGGTCGAGCAGTTCTGCTCGTGGTCCGCGTGCAGGATCAGCAGCTTGTCGAGCGCCGAGACCACGACCGGGTCCAGGTCGTACTCCTGGGCCGGCACGGAGAAGGTCATGCGCAGGAAGTTCTCGACGTAGCCGAGGTCGTTGCGCGGGTAGACGACCGGGTGGCCGACCGACTTCTTGTACGCGTAGGCCGCGATCGTCGGCAGCTTGGCCAGCAGGCGGATCGTCGAGAGGTGGCGCTGCTTCTCGTCGAACGGGTTGTGGCTGTCCTGGTAGAACGTCGACAGCGCGCTGACCACGGAGGACAGCATCGCCATCGGGTGCGCGTCACGCGGGAAGCCGTCGTAGAACCGCTTCACGTCCTCGTGCAGCAGCGTGTGCTGGGTGATCTCGTTGCGGAACGACGCGAGCTGGTCGACGGTCGGCAGCTCACCGTTGATCAGCAGGTACGCGACCTCGATGAAGGTCGAACGCTCGGCCAGCTGCTCGATCGGGTAACCGCGGTAACGCAGGATGCCCTGCTCACCGTCGAGGTAGGTGATCGCGGACTTGTAGGCGGCGGTGTTGCCGTAGCCGCTGTCCAAGGTGACGAGCCCGGTCTGGGCCCTCAGCTTCGAGATGTCGAAGCCCTGGTCACCGACGGTGCTTTCGACCACCGGGTAGGTGTATTCACCGTCCGCGTACCGGAGTACTACAGAGTTGTCGCTCACGTCATCCCTCACCGACGTAGTGCCTCTTCTTCGAGGTGCCCTGACTGCCTCTACCTTCCCCCATTTGGCGCAGGAGAGTGCACTCGGGGTCGGCCTTTGGTCTTTTTGACGGCACTGAGTGCCTTCAACCTGCTCATCCTGCCCCCTCCGCACCGGTGCGGGAACCCAAAATGATCGATCATCTAGGTGATGTTTCCCACCGGTATCCGGCCGGACAGCCTGGGCGCGACCGCCGTGTACCTCCTGCCTGCGGAAACGGTACGCACAGCCTGGCCGAGCGCTTTGCGGGACCCGACCAGTACCACCAGTTTCTTCGCCCTGGTCACCGCCGTGTAGAGCAAGTTGCGCTGGAGCATCATCCAAGCCCCGGTGGTGACGGGGATCACCACGGCCGGATATTCACTCCCCTGGGAACGGTGGATGGTGACGGCGTACGCGTGCGCCAGCTCGTCCAGTTCGGCGAACTCGTAACCGATCTCCTCGTCCTCCTCCGTCCGCACCGTCAGCCGCTGCTCGTCCACGTCGAGGGCGGTGACCACGCCGACCGTGCCGTTGAAGACGCCGTTGGCGCCCTTCTCGTAGTTGTTGCGGATCTGGGTGACCTTGTCGCCGACGCGGAAGACCCGGCCGCCGAACCGCTTCTCCGGCAGGTCCGGCCGGGCCGGCGTGATGGCCTGCTGGAGCAGCCCGTTGAGGTTTCCGGCGCCGGCCGGGCCGCGGTGCATGGGCGCGAGCACCTGGATGTCGCGGCGCGGGTCCAGCCCGAACCTGGCCGGAATCCGCCGGGCGGCCACGTCCACGGCGAGCCGCCCGGCCTCCTCGGTGTCCTCCTCCGGGAACAGGAAGAAGTCCGGCAGCCCGTCGGTGAGCGGCGGCAGGCCGGTGTTGATCCGGTGGGCGTTCGTGACCACGCCCGACTGCTGGGCCTGCCGGAAGATCCTGGTCAGCCGGACCGCGGGTACGGGACCGCCCTCGGCCAGCAGGTCCCGCAGCACCTCGCCGGCGCCGACCGAGGGCAGCTGGTCCACGTCCCCGACCAGCAGCAGGTGCGCACCCGGTGCCACCGCCTTGACCAGCTTGTTCGCCAGCAGCAGGTCCAGCATCGAAGCCTCGTCGACGACGACCAGGTCCGCGTCCAGCGGGCGCTCCCGGTCGTACGCCGCGTCCCCGCCCGGTTTGAGCTCCAGCAGCCGGTGCACGGTGGAGGCCTCGGCCCCGGTGAGCTCCGAGAGCCGCTTCGCGGCCCGGCCGGTGGGCGCGGCGAGCACCACCTTGGCCTTCTTGGCCCGGGCCAGCTCCACGATCGAGCGGACGGTGAAGGACTTCCCGCAGCCCGGCCCGCCGGTCAGGACGGCCACCCGGCGGGTCAGCGCCAGGGTGACGGCGTCCCGCTGCTCGGGGGCCAGCTTGGCCCCGGTGCGCCCGGCCAGCCAGCCGAAGGCCTTGTCCCAGTCCACGTCCTGGAAGCCCGGCATCCGGTCGTCCTCGGCGTTCAGGAGCCGCCGCACCTGCCCGACCAGCGACAACTCCGCCCGGTGGAAGGGGACCAGGTACACGGCGGTCAGCGGGTCCGGCCCGCCCTGCGGATCGGGCACGGCCTCCCGGACGACCCCCTCCGGATCGGCGGCGAGCTCGGCCAGGCATTCGATGACCAGCCCGGTGTCCACTTGGAGCAGCTTGACCCCGTCGGCGATGAGCCGCTCCTCGGGCAGGAAGCAGTGCCCCTGGTCGGTGGACTGGGACAGGGCGTACTGGAGCCCGGCCTTGACCCGCTCGGGGCTGTCGTGCGGTATGCCGACGGCCTGGGCGATCCGGTCGGCGGTCAGGAAGCCGATGCCCCACACGTCCGCCGCGAGCCGGTACGGCTGGTTCTTGACCACCGAGATGGAGGCGTCGGCGTACTTCTTGTAGATCCGGACCGCGATGGAGGTGGAGACGCCGACGCCCTGGAGGAAGACCATGACCTCCTTGATCGCCTTCTGCTCCTCCCAGGCGGCGCCGATCAGCTTGGTCCTCTTGGGGCCGAGTCCGGGCACCTCGATCAGCCGCTTCGGCGCCTCTTCGATCACGTCGAGGGTGTCGGTGCCGAAGTGCTCCACGATCCGGTCGGCGATCTTCGGGCCGATGCCCTTGATCAGGCCGGAGCCGAGGTAGCGCCGTATGCCCTGGATGGTCGCGGGGAGCACGGTGCGGTAGTTCTCCACCGTGAACTGCTTGCCGTACTGGGGGTGGGATCCCCAGCGGCCCTCCATGCGCAGCGATTCGCCGGGCTGGGCCCCGAGCAGGGAGCCGACGACCGTGAGCAGGTCCCCGCTGCCGCGGCCGGTGTCGACGCGGGCGACCGTGTACCCGCTCTCCTCGTTGGCGTAGGTGATGCGCTCGAGCACCCCCTCGACCACCGCCAGTTGCACCGCCCCGTTGGTTGCCATGGCACGAAGCTACCGCCCGGCGCCGACAGCCCGTCAGCCCTGTGGACAACCCGCGACGGCCCGCCACGGCCCGCCACGGCCCGCGACGACACGCGACAACCCTCAGCCCCCGACAACCGAGAAGGGGTCCGGCCTCGCGGCCGGACCCCCTCACGGTTACCCCTCCCGTGTCGGACTTCCCGATCCCCCCAGATCCCTCCCCGGAAGTGCCGACGCACCATACGACCCGCTGCCCCGCTCCGGGGTTGCACGCGGAATCGGAACTTTACGTTTCCATTACCTCGGCGGCCTCGGGGACCGATCCGAAGTGCCGGTGAATCGCCACAGAAGTAGCGTTTCGGGCATGAGCGAACCTTCATTGCAGGATGACGTGCTCGGCGAGCTGGGCCCGGACCGGCTGGGCGAGATCGCCGGCCTGCTCGGTACCGACGCGGCGGGCGCCCGCGAGACCGTCGCGACCACGGTCGGCGCCATGACGGGCGGCCTCCAGGAGAAGGCCGACGCCGATGACGACGACGGCAACGAGGTCCGCCAGGCCTTCGCCGAGGTGGCCGAACCCCCGTTGCAGGGCGTGGCCACGCTCGGCGGCGGGCTGCTCGGCGGTGGCCTGATGGCCGGGGTGCTCGCGAAGGTGAGCAAGCCGGTCGCCGCGGCGGTGTCCAAGAAGACCGGCATCCCCGCGGCCACCGTCGCCCGCGTCATCGAAATGCTGATCCCGGTGCTGCTGACGGTCTTCGCCAAGCGCGCGGCGGCCGGCAAGAACGCCGCCGGATCCCCGGGTGCCGCCCCGGGAGCCGCTCCCGGCGCCGCCCCGGGCGGGGGCGGCGGGCTCGGCGATCTGCTCGGCCAGATCCTGGGCGGCGGCAAGAAGTAGCCCGCTACCCTGGGGCGCCATGGAGCCCCCTGCTGACACCTCCGCCGCACCGGTACGGCTGCGGGAACCCGAGCCCGGGGAGCTGGGCTGGATCGTCCAGCGGCACGGCGCGCTCTACGCCGCCGAGTACGGCTGGAACACCGACTTCGAGGGTCTGGTGGCCCGGATCGTCGCGGACTTCGCCCAGGACCACGACCCGTATCTGGAGCGGGTCTGGATCGCCGAGCTGGACGGCCGCCCGGTCGGCTCGGTGATGTGCGTCCGCGAGGACGGCTCGCCCGGCACGGCACGGCTGAGACTGCTGCTGGTGGAGCCCGAGGGCCGGGGCCACGGCATCGGATCCCTCCTCGTCGACGCGGTCGTCGCGTTCGCCCGCTCCGTCGGCTACCGCGAGCTGGTGCTGTGGACCAACGACGTGCTGACCTCGGCCCGTTCCCTGTACGAGCGCGCCGGGTTCACGCTGGTCGCCGAGCGCCCGCACCGCTCGTACGGCGTCACCCTCACGGGGCAGGACTGGCGGCTGCCGCTGCAGGAGGACTCCCCGCGCTGACCTCCGCCGTACGGCCCTCCGCCGTACGGCCCTGCGCCGCGCCGCCGCCCGCCACTGCCGTCGTACGGGTGGTGCCCGCGCGGGCGGGGGCCAGCGAGGTCATGCCCACCCCGCCGACCAGCAGCAGCGCCGCCACCCACCGCAGCCCCGAGATCCCCTCGCCCAGGACCAGCGCGGCCGAGGACATCCCGAACACCGGCACCAGCAGCGAGAACGGCGCGACCGACGAGGCCGGGTAGCGCTTCAGCAGGTGGTTCCAGGCCCCGAACCCGAACACGGTGGACACCCAGGCGACGTAGGCGATGACCGCGGCCCCGGACCAGTCCAGTCCCCGCAGCGCGGCCAGGTCCCGCTCGGGCCCCTCCAGCAGCAGCGAGAGCGCGAACAGCGGCAGCACCGGGACGGTGCACACCCAGACCATGAAGTTCAGCGCGTCGGGCGGGGACGCCTTGCGGGTCACCACGTTCGACACGCCCCAGCAGGCGGCCGCCGCGACGACCAGGGTGAAGCCGAGCACCGGCCCGGAGGTGCCCCCGTCCACGGCGGCGACGGCGATCCCGGCGAGCGCCACGGCCATGCCGGCCATCCGGACCCGCCCCGGCCGCTCGCGCAGGACGAGGGAGGCGAGGACGGCGGTGAAGACGGACTGCACCTGGAGCACGAGCGAGGACAGTCCGGCCGGCATCCCGGCGGCCATCCCGGTGAAGAGGAGGCCGAACTTGGCGACTCCGAGGGCCACTCCGACCGCGATGATCCACTTCCAGGCGGTCTTGGGCCGGCCGACGAAGAACACGGCGGGCAGCGCGGCGACGAGGAAGCGCAGGGCGGACAGGAGCAGCGGCGGGAAGTGGCCGAGTCCGATCTCGATGACGACGAAGTTGAAGCCCCAGACGGCGGCGACGAGTACGGCGAGTGCGGTGTGAACGGGACGCATGCTTCGAGCATCGACGCGGCGACCATGTAGCACCAGCGCGGATCTCTTCCGGGATGGATGAAGCATCACTTACGGATGCCCCGGGGGCCGGGGGTGCCTACGATGGGCCGCATGCTCGACCTCTCCCGGCTGCGCGCCCTGCACGCCGTCTCCGTCCACGGCTCGGTCGCGGGCGCGGCGGCCGCCCTCGGCTACACCCCCTCCGCCGTGTCCCAGCAGATCGCCAAGCTGGAGCGGGAGACCCGGACCACGCTGCTGGAGCGGCGCGGGCGCGGGGTCGCGCTCACCGAGGAGGCCCGGCACCTCGCCGAGACCGCCCAGGAGTTGCTGGCGATCGTGGAGCGCGCGGAGACCACCCTGGAGGAGCGGCGCGGGCAGCCGAGCGGGCTGCTGACCGTGGCCGCCTTCGCGTCGGCGGCGCGCGGGCTCATGCCGGGGGCGCTCGCCGATCTCGCGCGCCGCCACCCCGCGCTGGACGTACGCCTCACCGAGGTCGACCCCCACCTGTCGGTGGACCTGGTGGCCCGGGGTGTCACCGATCTGGCGGTGGCCCACGACTGGGACATCGCCCCGCTGCCGGCGCCGGAGGGCGTCGAGCAGGCGGTCATCGGGGACGACCGCTGCGACCTGGTGGTGCCGCGGGACCACCCGTTCACCGAGCGGGCGGTCATCCGCCGGGCGGACCTCGGCGGCCAGCGCTGGGTCTGCCAGCCGCCCGGACGGGTCTGCCACGACTGGCTGATGCGGACGCTGCGCACCGCCGGGTTCGAGCCCGACATCGCGCACGTGGCGGAGGAGAACCACACCATCGTCGCGCTGGTCGCGGCCGGGCTCGGGGTGGCCGTCGTCCCCCGGCTGGGCACCGGGGCGCTGCCACCGGGCGCGGTGGCCGTACCGCTGGAGCCCGGTCCCGTACGCAGGTTGTACGCCGTGTGGCGGACGGGGGCGGCACGCCGGCCGGCGATCACCGAGGCCGTACGGACCCTGCAGCAGCACTGGGCGTACGCGGCACCCCTTCCGGGGGACCTCCCGAGTGTCCGCGACGGCGTGGGCGCGGCCCGGCAGTAGGGTCCGGCCCGTGTCGTACCACGCGTCCCGCAGGTCCCTGCTCACCGCGGCCGCCATCGCCGCCGTCTCGGCCGCCGGCGTGGCCTCGTACGCCGCGGTCGGCGGCCCGGGGGGCGAGGGCGGCGGGCCTCCCCGGGATGCCGGCCCTCCCGACGACGGGCGTCCCGGCGACCGGCCGCCGGGGCGGGCGCCCGACCGGGCCGCACTGCTCCGCCTGGTGGCCGGGATGAGCCTGGCCGAGAAGGTCGGGCAGCTCTTCGTGTCCCGCGCGTACGGCCATTCGGCCACCGATCCGGATCCGGCGGACGCCGAGCAGAACCTGAAGCTGTTCGGGGTGCGCACGGCCGCGGAGCTGGTCTCCCGCTACCACCTCGGCGGGATCATCTACTTCTCCTGGGCCCACAACACCCGTGGCCCGCAGCAGATCGCCGAACTGTCGGCCGCCCTCCAGCGGGCGGCGGCCGGGACCGGTTCCGGCGTCCCGCTGCTGCTCTCCACGGACCAGGAGCACGGCGCCGTGGCCCGCATCGGCAAGCCCGCGACGCTGCTGCCGGGGGCGATGGCCCTGGGGGCGCGGCACGGCGCCGGCGGTACGAGCGGTACGAGCGGTGCGGGTGGCAGTACAGGTGGTGGCACGGGTGGCAGTACCGGTCATACCGGTACCGGCCCCGATTCCGCGGCCGCCGCCGAGGCCCGCCGTGCCGCGCGCATCGCGGGCGCCGAGCTGGCCGCGATGGGCATCCGGCAGGACTACGCGCCGGTGGCCGACGTGAACGTCAACCCGGCCAATCCGGTGATCGGCGTACGGTCCTTCGGCTCGGACCCGCAGGCGGTGGCGGCCCTCGTCGCCGCCCAGGTCCGCGGCTACCAGGGCGCCGGAGTGGCCGCGACTGCCAAGCACTTCCCGGGCCACGGGGACACCGAGACCGACAGCCACGTCGGGCTGCCGGTGATGCGGCACAGCCGGGCCCAGTGGGAGGAGCTGGACGAGCCCCCGTTCCGCGCGGCGGTGGAGGCGGGCGTGGACGCCGTGATGACGGCGCACATCGTCTTCCCCGCGCTCGACCCTTCGGGGGACCCGGCGACCCTCTCCAGGCCGATCGTGACCGGCATCCTGCGCGAACGCCTGGGCTTTCGGGGAGTGGTGGTCACCGACGCCCTCGACATGGCCGGGGTACGCCAGAAGTACGGGGACGACCGGGTCCCGGTACTGGCCCTGAAGGCGGGCTGCGACCAGCTGCTGAACCCGCCGGACCTGGGCCTCGCGCACCGCAGCGTGCTCGCGGCCGTCGAGGCGGGCGAGCTGTCGCAGGCCCGGATCGAGGAGTCGGTGCTGCGGATCCTGGAACTGAAGGCCCGCCGCGGTCTGTTCGACGCGGCGCACACCGCCGCCGGAAAGACGGACGCGCTCGTGGGGATCCCGGCACACCTGACGGCCGCGGACGAGATCGCGGCGGGTACCACGACCCTGCTGGCCAATCCCGTCAAGCTGCTGCCGCTCGACCCGTCGGCCGCGCCCCGGGTGCTGGTCACCGGAACCGACCCCGCCTCCCCCAGCGGTACGACAGGTCCCCCTACCGCGGTACTGGCCCGGGAGCTGACCGCCCTGGGCTGCCGGGCGACGGCCGTACCGCCCGCCCGGGCGCTGGCCGCGGCTCCCGGCAACGCGGCGGTGCTGGTGTGCACGTACAACGTCCCCGAGGGGGACGATCCGCAGCGCACGCTGGTCACGGAGCTGCTGGCCACCGGGGTGCCGGTGGTCGTGGTGGCGATCCGCAATCCGTACGACCCCGCCCGGCTGCCCGCGTGCGCGGCGGAGCTGGCGACGTACACCTGGACGGACGTGGAGATGCGGGCGGCGGCCCGGGTGGTCACCGGGGCGGTCCGGCCCTCGGGCCGCCTCCCGGTCCCGGTGCCGGGCCGCTACCCGCTGGGCCACGGGCTGTCGTACGACTGAGTACGACCACGTACGCCTGGTAGAGGCCGTACTACCTCTCCCGTGGCCCCTCGGGCCCTACCGGGGAGCTACGGCCGCAGCTGCGGCTCGCGCTCCACGTCCTTCTGGTCGAGCACCGCGTCGGGCTTCGCCAGCGGCGTCGCCCGGCCCGCGTCGGCGAGCGCGGCGGCCGGGGCGACCCCGGCCCACTGCAGGATCTTCTGCGTGGCCAGCGCCTTCTCGCCGTCCATGAGCTTGGCGACGTTGGCCCCGTGGTTGGCGCCCGGCGCGATCATCACGTAGCTGTCGCGCACCCCGTAGCCGAGGTGGAACGGTTCGGCACCCCACGGGTCGTTCTGCCCGTACACGAACAGCATCTGGTTCGCGTTGTTCTTCACCCAGTTGTCGACGTCCGCCATGACCCCCGGCTGGAAGGTCATCGGGATGTCGCGGGGCACGAAGTTGCGCGGCGGCTGGTAGCCGTAGCGGCTCAGGCCCTTGAGGTGGGGCTGCTTGATGTCGGGCGAGCCGAGCTGCGTACCCGCCTGGTAGTAGTACGGCGTGTACGTCTCCAGGCCCTGGTCGGCGTAGGCCGAGAAGCCGGAGATGGTGTCGATCGAGTCCCAGATCTCCTGGTCGCTCGCGGTGGCGGCGGCCGGGATGGAGGCGCAGTCGGCCAGCAGGCTGTACTGCCAGAAGGCCCACACGTAGTCGAGCACGACGGCCTCGTAGGCCTTGTCGAGGTCGCCGACGGTGGTGAACGTCCAGCCGTTCTCGGCGGCGGTCGCCGCGTACTTGGCCTCCAGCGGCTCACGGCGGACGAGCGCCTCGCGCTGCACCGCGTTCAGCTTGTCGCGGCACTCCTTGGTGCCGACCTTGTTGAAGAACCGGTCGTACGCCGAGTCCTCCTTGTTGACGACGTCGTTGGGCGCGACGTACGCGACGACACCGTCCATGTCACGCGGGTAGTAGCGCTCGTAGTACGTCGCCGTCATACCGCCCTTGCTGCCGCCCGTGGCCAGCCAGTTCTTCTTGTAGACCTTCTTCAGGGCGGTGTAGATGCGGTGCTGGTCACTGGCGGCCTGCCAGATGTCCAGGTTCGCCCAGTTGGCCGGGTCGGGCCGGGAGGGCGTGAAGAACCGGTACTCCAGCGACACCTGGTTGCCGTCGACGATGGTCGTCGGCTCGCTGCGGCGCGGGCTGGTGTTGACGTTGTAGCCGGAGGTGAAGAAGACCGTGGGCCGGGAGACGTCCTTGTGCAGCAGGGTGAGGCGCTGCTTGAAGGTGCCCTTCGACGGGTTCCGGTGGTCGACCGGCTGCTCGTAGTTCAGTACGAAGAAGCGGTACCCGGGGTACTCCTTCTCCTCGATCAGACTCATCCCCGCAATGGCGAGGATCTCGTCCTTGATGTCCGTCGCGGCGGACGGCCCTGCGGCGGTGGCCGCCTGGGCCGTGAAGCCGGCTGCGCCCATGGTGCCGATCAGCACCACGAGCGACAGCAGCCAGCCGAGCGTCTTGCGCATTCACCCTCCCCTGAGTTCACTTCGGTCGCCCGTGAACCTAGCGGGGTCAACGCGCAGCTGACCAGACCTAGTTGGGACGCTCGTTCAGCACAGGATCCAGCCGGAATCGACGGATCCGGCCTCGATGCTCCCCTTTACATACACGCAGCGGCTGATCGCGCCGACAGTGACAGGTCCGGCATATCGGGTGAATTGCCCGGCGTCACGGACCGGGACCCCGCCGCGCGGCTGGATGCTGACCGCCATCGCCCGGCGCCGGCCCGGGTCGTGGGCGACGGTCACCGCGCAGGCCTGCGTACGGCTCTTGTAGACGCGCACCTCGCCCGTCGGCAGCGGCAGCGTCCTGACCAGGTCACCCCCGCAGCCACCGGTCGCCGCGTGCGCCTGCGGCGCCGCGAGCAGCCCGCCGGCGCACAGCATCAGCCCCGCCGCGAACACCCTCGCCGACGCGGCCCCCCGGCCGCGTCCCTTCCGTCCGTGCCCCACGCTGTCCCCCGATCGGTCGTACGCAACACGTACGCACGTACGACGCGCAGACCCCCCGGAAGGTTGCGCCCGCCACGCACCGCCCGCGGCCCATCGCCCTCCCGCCGCCCTCCCGTCGCCCGGCACCGTGGCGCGTTCCGGCGTGTTGGGCACGCCACGTCGGCGCCTGAGCAGGGTCAGTGGCCGAAGGCCCCGGAGCTGTCGGTCTGACGGCTCCGGGGCCTTCTTCGGCGTGGGGTACGGGCGGGGCGGTCAGGCGGCGGCGCGCTCGTCCTCGCCCACGAAGGTGCGCCACAGTTCGGCGTAGCGGCCGCCGCGGGCCACCAGTTCGGCGTGGGTGCCGTCCTCCACCACCCGGCCGCGGTCCATGACCACGACGCGGTCGGCGCGCGCGGCCGTGGTCAGCCGGTGCGCCACCACGAGGGTGGTGCGCTTGCCGGAGAGCCGGTCGGTGGCCTGGTTGACCTGGGCCTCGGTGGCCAGGTCGAGTGCGGCGGTGGCCTCGTCGAGCAGCAGCACGTCCGGGTCGACGAGTTCGGCGCGGGCCAGCGCGATCAGCTGGCGCTGGCCGGCCGAGAGGTTGCGGCCGCGCTCGGCGACGGTGTGCAGGTAGCCGCCGTCGAGGGTGGCGATCATGTCGTGGGCGCCGACCGCGCGGGCGGCCGCCTCCACCTCGGCGTCGCCCGCCTCGGGCCGCCCGTAGGCGATGGCGTCGCGGACGGTCCCGGGGAAGAGGTAGGGCTCCTGGGGGACGACCCCGAGCCGGTGGCGGTACTCCGTCAGGTCGAGCTCCCGCAGGTCGGCGCCGTCTGCGGTGACCCGGCCCGAGGTCGGGTCGTAGAACCGGGCCACCAGCTTGACGAGCGTGGACTTGCCGGCGCCGGTCTCGCCGACGAAGGCGACGGTCTGGCCGGCGGGTATGCGCAAGCTGATTCCGGCCAGCGCCTCGCCCTTCTCGCCGCGCTCCTCGGCGGTGCCGTACGCGAACCGCACGTCCTCGAAGGCGATCTCGCCGCGCAGCTCCTCGACCGCGCGCGGGTCGGCCGGGCGGGGGGTGCTGGTGGGCTCGCGCAGCAGCCCCTGGATCCGGCCGAGCGAGACGGTGGCCTGCTGGTAGCCGTCGAAGACCTGGGAGAGCTGCTGGACGGGGGCGAAGAACAGGTCGATGTAGAGCAGGTACGCCACCAGCGCGCCGGTGGTGAGGGTGCCGGCCTCGACCCGGCCCGCGCCGACGATCAGCACGGCGGCCGCGGCCCCGGAGGACAGCAGCTGCACGAAGGGGAAGTAGACGGATATCAGCCACTGGCCGCGCACCCGGGCCTGGCGGTACGAGTCGCTCCGCTCGGCGAACCGGGCGGCGCCGGCCCGCTGGCGCCGGAAGGCCTGCACGATGCGCAGCCCGGAGACGGACTCCTGGAGGTCGGCGTTGACCAGGCTGACCCGGTCGCGGGCGAGCTCGTACGCGGCGACCGACTTGCGGCGGAACACGATCGTGCCGACGACCAGCACGGGGAGGGTGGCGAAGACGATCAGCGCGAGCTCGACGTCGAGGACGAGCAGGGCGATCAGGATGCCGAAGAAGGTGAAGACGGAGACGACGGCGGTGACGAGCCCTGTCTGCAGGAAGGTGGACAGGGCGTCGACGTCGGTGGTCATCCGCGTCATGATCTTGCCGGTGAGCTCGCGCTCGTAGTAGTCGAGGCCGAGGCGCTGGAGCTGGGCGAAGATCTTGACCCGCAGGGCGTACAGGACGCGCTCGCCGGTGCGCCCGGTCATCCGGGTCTCGGCGAACTGGGCGGCCCACTGCGCGACGACGACGCAGAGCGCGAGAGCGGCGGCCACCCAGACGGCGCCGAGGGCGGCCTGCTCGACGCCCTTGTCGATGCCGTGCCGGATCAGGATCGGGAGCAGCAGCCCGGAACCGGCATCGACGGCGACGAGGCCGAGGCTGATGGCGAGGGGCGCCCAGAAGCCGCTGAGCAGCCGGCGCAGGTTGTAGCTCTGCTCGGCGGCCGCGGCGCGGTCCTCGTCCACGGCGGGCTCGTCGTCCGCGGGCGGCAGCGCGGCCACCTGCGCGAGCAGTTCGGGGGTGGCTGGCATGCCGGCGACGGCTCCGGCCACGGTGGCACCGGGTACGCCGGTTCCGGGAGCGCCGGTCGCTGCGGCGGTCCCCGCGGCGGCCTCCGCGTCCTCTTCCTCTTGTTCCTCCTGGCGGCGCCAGAGCTCGGGGGTCACCCCGTCCACGACCCGCCGCTTGGCGTTGACGGGCTCGGAGTCGATCTCGGCTTCGAGTTCGATGTCCCGCTCCAGCCTGCCCTCGATGTCCCGCTCGAACTCGGCCATCGCGGGCGCTTCGGGGGTGCGCGGCGAGCCGGCGCCGAGCGCGTCCGGGTCGGTGAGCAGGCGCCGGTAGAGGGGCGAGCGGCGCTCCAGATCCTCGTGCGTACCGATGTCGGAGAGCCGCCCGCGGTCGAGTACGGCGATCCGGTCGGCCAGCCCGAGCGTGGAGCGGCGGTGCGCGATGAGCAGGGTGGTGCGGCCCGCCATGACGGCGCGCAGCGCCTCGTGGATCTCGTGCTCGACGCGGGCGTCGACCGCGGAGGTGGCGTCGTCCAGGAGCAGCAGCCGGGGGTCGGTGAGGATGGCGCGGGCGAGCGCGATGCGCTGGCGCTGGCCGCCGGAGAGGGTGAGCCCCTGCTCGCCGACCTTGGTGTCGTACCCGGCGGGCAGGGCCTGGATGAACGATTCGGCCTGGGCGGCGCGGGCGGCGGCCTCGATCTGCGCGTCGGAGGCGTCCGGCTGCCCGTAGGCGATGTTGGCGCGGATGGTGTCGGAGAAGAGGAACGAGTCCTCCGGTACGAGTCCGATGGCGGCGCGCAGCGAGTCGTACGTCAGCTCGCGCACGTCGTGCCCGCCGACGCGGACGGTGCCGCGGTCGGCGTCGTAGAAGCGGGGCAGGAGGAGGGAGACGGTGGACTTGCCGGAGCCGGAGGCCCCGACGACGGCGACGGTCTCGCCTTCGGCGATGGAGAGCGAGAACCCGTCCAGGACGGGCCGCTGGGGGTCGTACCCGAAGACGACCCCGTCGAACTCGACGGTGGCGGGGGCGTCGGCCGGCAGTTCCCGCGTGCCCTCTTCGATGACGGGCTCGGTGTCGATGAGCTCGAAGACCCGCTCGACGCCGGCGCGGGCCTGCTGGCCCACGGTGAGGACCATGGCGAGCATGCGGACGGGGCCGACGAGCTGCGAGAGGTAGGTGGAGAAGGCGACGAAGGTGCCGAGGGTGATGTGCCCCTGGGTGGCCATCCAGCCGCCGAGGGCCAGCATGGCGACCTGCCCGAGGGCGGGTACGGCCTGTAGGGCGGGGGTGTAGCGGGAGTTGAGCCGGATGGTCCGCATCCGGCCCGCGAACAGCCGCCGCCCGGCGGTGCGCAGCTTGCCGGTCTCCTGCTCCTCCTGGCCGAAGCCCTTGACGACGCGGACGCCGGTGACGGCCCCGTCGACGACGGTGGCGACGGCGGCGGCCTGGCCCTGGGCCCACCAGGTGGCGGGGAAGAGCTTCTTCCGGCTGCGCTTGGCGATGAACCAGAGGGCGGGGGCCATGAGCAGCGCGACGAGGGTCAGCAGCGGGGACAGCGCCAGCATGATCCCGAGGGATATCCCGAAGAGGAGGAAGTTCCCGATGGTCATGGGCAGCATGAAGAGCAGCCCTTGGATCAGCTGGAGGTCACTGGTGGCGCGCCCGATGACCTGGCCGGTGGACAGTTCGTCCTGGCGCCGCCCGTCGAGGCGGGCGATGGTGTCGTACATGTCGGTGCGCAGGTCGTGCTGGACGTCGAGCGCGAGGCGGCCGCCGTAGTACCTGCGTATGTAGGTCAGTACGTAGACGAGGACCGCGGCGGCTATGAGGAGCCCGGCCCAGACGCCCATGGGCTTGGTGTGGTCGCCGATGACGTCGTCGATGATGACCTTGGTGACCAGGGGTACGAGGGCCATGACGGCCATGCCGCCCAGTGAGGACCCGAGGGCGAGCAGCACATTGGTCCGGTACCGCCAGGTGTAGGCGGTGAGCCGCCTCGCCCAGCCCTGTTTTTCCCCAGCCGCCGTCACGTAGTGCCTCCCCGTTCGTATTGTCCTGCCGGAAGCCCCAACGCTCCGACCGGCGGATTTCATCCCGCCGCAACAATCGAACGGGTTTCCGCGGGGCGCGGCGACCCGGCCCCACCCATCCGTGTCGGCCCGGCCGTCCCGCCTTACGGGCTGGGCAGCGGCTTCACGACGGGAGGCCGCTCCAGCGGCTTGTTCTCGCAGCCGAGGGCCTCGGTGACCCGGCGGGCCATGAGGTAGGTGAGAGTCGTCTGGCGGTCCCGGGCGGCCTGGTCGAGTTCCGGTTTGCCGATGTTGATCGTGTACGAAGCGTCCGCGTAGAACCATGCCGACTTCGACGGCTCGTCGAGTTCGCCGGGCATGGCGCACTCGACGTACAGCTTCGTGATGAAGTCGTTGGTTTCGCCGAAGGCGCCATTCGCCCCGTACGGAACGCCCTTGGGCAGGGACGGCTTCACGTCCCCGGAGGTGCGGGGCACCCAGCCGAATCCGAACGTCGCGCGTTCGACTCCCGTCTCAGGAGCCGGGCGGTACGCGCACGTGTACTGCGGAAGTGTCCGCTCCTGCGGACCGATCGCCCGCAGATTGCGCTCCAGATGCTCCACCGCTCTCTTCGTGCTGCTCATGATGAAGGGCTTGAACCCGTCCGCCCGGAGGATCTCCTGTAGAAGCGCCTCCTCCTCCGAGGCCGGCGCGACATCGCACGGATGATCGCTCTTCGCCTCGGGCTCACCCGAATCGCACGACGCCAGCATGAGCACGCAGAGGAGGGCAGCCGTCGACCGACCGAGAAACTTGAGCACGTCAGGACCGGAGGTGCGCACGGGCGGCGTCCCGTCCACTCGTGTACGCGGTACCTGCACCGTCCTTGGCATGATCGAAAGCGGGGTCCCCCTCGATCTGTCGATCCTTGCCCCACGCATCGAACATCCTGTTGGTCGCCTCCATGCCCTTCCCGTAATTGCTGCTGGACTCCTTCTTCCCCTGGTCCTCTGCCTCGTCCTTCATTCCCTCGACCCAGTCGTACTTGAGCACGTCGATCATCGAGCCGCCGATCGTTCCCGCGACCGGGATCTCACCGATGAGTCCGTTCCCGGCGGCCGCCGTGTACTCGCCCGTTCCCTCCGCCCACTTGGTGGCGTCGTCTTCCTTGTCCTTGACGACATCGGCCCCGATGCCGTTGAGGGCGCCGGCCGCCGCGCCGATGTCATGGGCCCGGTTGTCCCAGTCCGCGCTCACCCCGTGCAGGTCGCCCTTGTACGGGGCGGCAGCCGTGAGCTGCTCCGCCGCATACGTCCGCTCCGCCTCGACCAGCAGGGCGTAGCTCGGGCCGTCGTCCGCGATGCCGCGCATCACGCGCACCAGACTGCCCTGGCCGACCGCGATCTGTGCCTTGTCGCCCGAGCCGTGGATGGAGTCGATGCCGCTGCTGCCGCCCAGGTCGGAGTTCTGGCCGCCGAGGATCTCGTGGGTGTCCGCCACGTAGTCGACCAGCGCCTTCGCCATCGGGCGGCGCAGGCCCTCCAGGTCCTCCGGGAACTTGTCCCCGCCCATCTCGTCGTCGAGCAGGCGGATCGCGTTGTGCATCACCCGGGCCTGGCCCTCGGTGTGTGGGCCGGGCGGGCCCAGTTTGTCGCCGTCCGGGTGGCCGGTGGCCGCTGCCTGGAGGGCCGCGCCCAGGCCCGCCGTCTTGTCACCGTCCATCTCGATCGGCGGGCCGTAGCCCGAGGAGATCCAGGGGTCCGGCATGTCGCGGTCGGTGAGCAGGTATTTCAGGTGCTCGTTCTTGTTGCCGGGCGCGGCCGGGTCGAGGAAGTACTCCGACGCGGCCGGATCCTTGGCCATGATGCCGAGGAGGCCGTCCAGCGGGTCGGAGACCAGGTTCGGGCGCTGGGAGTCGTAGGCGTGGTCGTACATGTGCGGCTTCGACTTCTCGGCCTCGATCATGCCGTCGCCGACGTCGTTGAGGAACTGCTTGCCGTAGCCGCCGCCGTTGCCCATGAGGGTGACCAGGGCCTGGTAGCCGTACGTCGGCCGAAGGCCCTTGGCGACCAGTTCGGGGCCCTGCTCCTTGAGCCCGTTGACGAAGGGCTTGTAGGCGTAGCTGTCCGGGTCCTTCGTGCCCGAGGCGATCGTGCCCGCGAGGCCCGTGTTGATCGATTCGTAGAGCTTCTTGTCGGCCGCCGACGCGCCGCGGTCGTTCGACGCCAGGTTCATCTGGTCGGCCAGCTGGAGGGTGTCCTTCGCGCCCAGGGCGTTGAGGTACGCCTCGCTGAAGTGCTTGTCGCCGGAGTTCTGCTTGAGCAGGTCGTCGTAGTGCCGCAACTCGTCCGGGGAGGCCTTGCCGTCACGGATCTTCCGGGTGAGGGCCAGCGCCTCCACGGCCTCGACGTCGTTGACGGGCTTGGAGTTGAAGCCGAACATCGCCGTGCCGTCCGCGCCCGACGCGTTCATCAGGGCGACCTTGACGTCCTCGTCGAACTCCGTGACCGCCTTGACCGCGTCCGCGATCCGCTGCGTCCAGGACCGCTCGACCTCCGGGAGGTCGGGGTCGTGGCGGATCGCGTTCGCCGTGCCCGGGTCGGCCTTGCTGAAGTCGTAGCTCGCCGTGCCGGCGTCTGAGACCTTCATGCCGGCGGTCACGGCGTCCGAGACGGCCGAGGTGACCCGGCCCTTGAGGTCCGTGAACCGGGCGTGCGCGTCACGGAGCAGGGACTCCAGGGCCAGGGCCTCCTTCTGCGCGGCCGCGAACTCCTGGCGCGTCATGGAGGAGTTGGTGGCGGCGGTCGTCGCGCTGGAGCCCAACCAGCCGTTGCCCTTGGAGACGCTCTGGACCTCGTCCCGGTAGACCTCCTCCAGGGTTTTGAACTGCGTCGCCATGGCCTTCCAGCCGTCGGCGGCCGTGGTGAGCGCGGAGAGGTCCGTACGCAGGATCTCGGAGTAGTTCGGCACGCTTCCCCCTACAGTCCCGTGACCTTGGACTGCACCGGCTGGAAGCTCTGGCCCGTCAGCTGGTCATTTCCGGTGAACAGGTTCGACGCACCGCGCAGGGCCGTCTTCTCCGAGTTCAGCCGTCCCATCAGGCGCTTCACCTGGTCGTCCCAGTGCGTGTGCGCCTTTGTCAGACCGGTCGCCGTCTCCCAGCCGCTGAAGGCCTTGACGGCGGTCGTCGTCGGTTCGTCCGCGGCATCCGCGGCCTTGGTCGTACCGGGCTGCAGGACGTTCTCGATGGTGTTGGCCGCCTTCTTCTTCTCCGGAGGCGCCGTGGCCAACACGCCGTACCCGCTGCCGGGCACCGCGGAGCCGCCCTGCTGCTTCCGGCCCCACTCTTCCTCGAACGACACGGATCCCCCTCGTACTCCACCTAAGCGATCAAAGCCACCCTAGCCAGCCGTCGGCAGCGGCTCTCGGTGCTCAGAGGTGCGTGGGCGCGAACATGCGGAGTTTGGCCGGAAGCACCACCACCGAGGGGCCCGGGGTTTTCAGGGACTTGGCCAGGTCCTCGCGGAGGGTTTCCGGGGTCGTCTTCGATGCCGGGACGCCGAAGGATTCGGCCAGGGCCGCGAAGTCCGGGCGGGTCAGTTCGGTGGCCGTCGTGCGGCCCTCGAAGGAGTCCGCCATGTACTCGCGCAGGATGCCGTAGCCGCCGTCGTCCACGATCAGCCAGGTCACGTCCAGGTCGTGCTGCTTCGCCGTCGCCAGGTCCGCGATCGAGTACATCGCGCCGCCGTCGCCCGAGACCGCCAGGACCGGGGTGCCCGGTTCCGCGACGCAGGCGCCGAGGGCCGCCGGGAAGGCGTAGCCGAGGCCGCCGGCGCCCTGCGCCGAGTGCATCGTGTTGGGGTGCTTCGCGTCGAACGCCGACCAGGCCCAGTACGACAGGATCGTCATGTCCCAGAAGGACGGGGAGCGGGCGGGGAGCGCCGCGCGGATCGACGTGAGGAGCCCGCGCTCCAGCGATACGTCCTGGGTCGACAGGCGGGTCTCGATCTCCGAGAGGAGCAGCCGGACGCGGTCCGGCGCGTCGGGGTCCTCGCGTTCCGAGACCGTCTCCAGGAGGGCCTGGAGGGCCAGGCGGGCGTCGGCGTGGATGCCGAGGGCCGCGTGGTTGGACTCCAGCTTGCCGAGGTCCGCGTCGATCTGGACGACCCGGCCCGTCGGGAAGAACGTGTGGTAGTTCGACGACAGTTCGCCCAGGCCCGAGCCGACCACCAGCAGGACGTCCGCGTCCTCCAGGAAGTCCGTCATGTGGCGGTCCTCCAGCCAGGACTGGAGGGACAGCGGGTGGGTCCACGGGAAGGCGCCCTTGCCGCCGAACGTGGTGACCACCGGGGCGTTCAGCCGTTCCGCCAGCTGCCGCAGCTTGCCCGCCGCGTCCGAACGGATCACCCCGCCGCCCGCGATGATGACGGGGCGGGCGGCCCGCTCCAGCCAGTGCGCCGCGAGCGCGGTGAGCTCGGGGCGCGGGACCAGCTCGTGCGGGGTCGCGTCCACGGCCGTGACCTGCGGGATCACCGTCTCGGCGCGCAGTACGTCCTCCGGGATCTCCACCCAGACGGGGCCGTGCGGAGCCGTCAGCGCCGATTCCCAGGCCTCCGCGATCACGGAGGGGATCTGTGACGGGGTGCGGGCCGTGTGGACCGACTTCACCACGTCCCGGAACGACGCCGACTGGTCCCGCAGTTCGTGCAGGTGCCCGCGCCGGCCGCCGCCCAGGCCCGCCACCGGGACCTGAGAGGCGATGGCGAGGACGGGGGCCGAGGCGGCGGCCGCCTCCGCCAGGGCCGGCAGGGCCATGAGCGCGCCCGGGCCGGTCGAGAGCAGGAGGGGAACCGCCTCGCCCGTGATCCGGCCGTACGCGTCGGCCGCGAAGCCGGCGTTGTTCTCCGTACGCAGCCCGATCAGCCGCAGGTCGGAGCGGCCGACCGCGTCGAAGAGGGCGAGCGCGTGCTGCCCCGGCAGACCGAAGACGGTGGTCGCGCCGAGGCCGCGGAGCGTCTCCACGACCAGGTCCCCGCCCGTCCGCCCGGGCGGCGGCGCGAGGGCTGCCGCCCGCTGGGCGTCGGTGGGACGGAGTACCAGGTCGTGGTCGTGCGTCACGTGCGCTTACTCGCCCTTCTCGGGTCCTGCTACGCCTTCTTCGCGGCGGCGATCTGGCGGCTCATGATGGTCGTCAGCTCGTACGCGGTGTGCGAGGCCGCGACCGAGGTGATCTCGGCGTGATCGTACGCCGGGGCGACCTCGACGACGTCCGCCGAGACCAGGTTGCAGGAGGACAGGCCGCGGATGATCTCCAGCAGCTCGCGGGAGGTCATGCCGCCCGCCTCCGGCGTGCCGGTGCCGGGCGCGTGCGCCGGGTCCAGCACGTCGATGTCGATCGAGATGTACAGCGGGCGGTCGCCGATGCGCTGGCGCAGCTGGTCCGCGACCTCGTCGGCGCCGCGCCGGTAGACGTCGGCCGAGGTCACGATGCCGAAGCCCATCTTGGCGTCGTCGTCCAGGTCCCGCTTGCCGTACAGCGGGCCGCGCGTGCCGACGTGCGAGAGCGCCTCGGTGTCGAGGATGCCCTCCTCCACGGCGCGGCGGAACGGCGTGCCGTGCGTGTACTCGGCGCCGAAGTAGGTGTCCCAGGTGTCCAGGTGCGCGTCGAAGTGCAGCAGCGCGACCGGGCCGTGCTTCTTCGCGACGGAGCGGAGCAGCGGGAGGGCGATGGTGTGGTCGCCGCCGAGGGTCATCAGGCGGGAGCCGGCGCCGAGGAGCTCGTCCGCGGCGGCCTCGACCGTCTCGACGGCCTCGTTGATGTTGAAGGGGTTCACGGCGATGTCGCCTGCGTCCGCCACCTGGGCGAGCGCGAACGGGGAGGCGTCCTGCGCCGGGTTGTACGGGCGCAGCAGGCGGGAGGCCTCGCGGATCGCGTTGCCGCCGAAGCGGGCGCCGGGGCGGTACGAGACACCCGAGTCGAACGGGACACCGACGACGGCGACGTCCGCCGAGCCGACCTCGTCCAGGCGGGGCAGCCGGGCGAAGGTCGCGGGGCCCGCGTAGCGCGGGATGCGGGAGGAGTCGACGGGGCCGCGCGGCTGCGTGCTCATGGGGGTGCCCTTCCGGAGGTCCTGCGGGGGGGTGCTGGTGCGGTGCTTCGAGCGTAAGCCGCCACCACGGGGGTGCGAAGTGTACGTTTCATCCATCACACATCTCTGATATGTACGGAGCATCCATGGAGGCCCCGCCCACCCCACCGGTCCCCCTGGCCGCGCTGCTCGCCGACCGGGAGCTGGGGCTGCGCCACCTCGCGGGGCCCGCCGAGGCCGATGTGCACGGGGTGCACGCCTCCGAGATGGCCGATCCCTCGCCCTACCTGCTGGGCGGCGAGCTGCTGCTCACCGCCGGCGCGGAGCTGGGGGCCGACCCCGACGGCTACGTGAGCGGGCTCGTCGCCGCGGGTGCGGCCGCGCTCGGCTTCGGCGTGGCGCCCGTGCACGAGGAGGTGCCGGCCGCGCTGGCGGCGGCTTGTGCGCGGTACGGGCTGCCGCTGCTGGAGGTCCCGCCGCGGACCCCGTTCACGGCGGTCGCCCGGAGCGTCTGGCGGCTGATGGCGCAGGCCCGTACGCGGGAGCTGCGCCGGGTCGCCGAGGTCCAGCAATCGCTCGCCACGGCGGCCGCCCGCCCCGATCCGGTCGCGGCGGTCCTGGCCCGCCTGGCGGCGAGCCTGGGCGGCTGGGCCGCCCTCCTGACCGGCCCTGCGGCCGGGGCCGCGGCCGCGGCGCCGGGTCCCTCGGGCGGCCCGGCCGCGGCCCCGGGCTCCGCGGCGGCCCCCGCCGCGCCCGCGGCCGGGATCGTACGGGCCGCCGGGGCCGGGGTCGGGGAGGAGGTGCTCGGTGCCGTGCGGGAACTGGCCCGGCGGGTGGCGGGCGGGGCCGCGGCCACCGCCACCGACGCCTCCGGCGGAACGCACCTCGCCGTCTACGCCGTCGGCGGCGGCCGGGTGCTGGCCCTCGCCACCCCGGCCCGGGTCCCCGGCGACCACACGATCGCGTCCGTGGCCGCCGTCCTGCTGACCCTGATCACCGCGGAGCGGCCGGCCGGGGCCGAGGCCGCCGCGCTGGCCCGGCTGCTGCTGGGCGGCTCGCCCGCCGGGGCGCTGGGCGGGCCCGGGCCCTGGTACGCGGTCCACGCCCGCGGCGGCGCCGATCCGCAGGCCCTCGCCGCCGCGCTGGGCACCGTACTGCTGGACCCTGACGGTCCGGCCCTACGGCTCCTCACCGACCGGGAGCCGGCCCCGCAGCCCGGGTGGCGGCTGGGGGTCAGCGCCCCGGCCGGGCCCGACGCGCTGGCCGCCGCCGACGCGCAGGCCCGCCGCGCCCTGGAGCGCGCCGAGGCGGCCCGGACCCCGCTGGCCCGGCACTCCGACTCGGGCTTCGCGGGGCTCGTCGGCGAAGCCGAGGCCCGCGCCCACGCCGAGGCCCTGCTCGGCCCGCTCTCCCCCGCCCTGCGGGACACCCTGCGCGCCTGGCTGGCCCACCACGGCAGCTGGGACCGCAGCGCCGCCGCCCTCGGCCTGCACCGCAACACCGTCCGCCAGCGCATCGCCCGCGCCGCGGCCCTCCTCGACCGTGACCTCGACGACCCGGACACCCGAATGGAGCTGTGGTTCGCCCTGACCCGGGCGCCGGGGGCCTGACCGGCCCGGGCCGGGAGCGGCTGCGCCGTACGGATGGACTCGGGCCGTACGGCAACGGCTGCGCCGCCCGGCGGCGCGCGGCGGCCTACGTTCGCACTGCATCCCCCACCCCCACTCCGAAAGGCAGTGCTCGTGCGATCGATCCGCCCCGTCCTGACCGCTCTCGCCGTCGGCGGCATCCTCTTGGCCGGCGCGTCCGCCGCCTCCGCCGACGACACCTTCACCGTGTACGCGCCGATCGACAACACGTACTCGATCGTCTTCGGCGACCTGTCCCAGGTGGCCGGCGACGACGTGTTCAACGCCGGCCGCGACAACACGGTCGGCTCCCACAACGGCGCGGCGCCGGCCGGCGACATCGGCATGGCGGCGATGCCCGGCACCCAGGTGCTGAGCAATGAGGCCCTGATGCACGGCGCGGCCGGCCAGTGGACCGGCAAGATCCTCGGCAAGTAGCACCGAGCAGGAGCACGTAGGAACACGCAGCACCCAGCAGGACCCGGCGCCGGCCGGTCGGCTACATGCCGGCCGGCCGGCGTTCCGCCCCGGCCGGCATGGGCCGGACATCACACCCGGTCCCCCTCCGCGACTCTGGACAGCCCACCCGACCCACCGGTAACTTAATAGTCTGAGCAAGCGCTTAGACACGGCGCGACAGCGCGACGGGCGACAGGATCGAGGAGGCGGCTGTGCGCCGTACCGTTTTCAACGAGGACCACGAAGCGTTCCGCGAGACCATCCGCGCCTTCATAGAGGCCGAGGTCGTCCCCGTCTACGACGAGTGGTTCGCCGCCGGCCAGGCGCCGCGCGACTTCTACTACAAGCTCGGCGAGCTGGGCATCTTCGGCATCAACGTCCCCGAGGAGTTCGGCGGCGCGGGCCTGGACACCCACAAGTTCGAGGCCGTCCTGTACGAGGAGACCGCCCGCGCGGGCGTGAACTTCGGCGGCTCCGGCGTGCACGTGCTGCTCGCCCTCCCCTACATCAAGATGCTGGCCGACGACGAGCAGAAGAAGCGCTACCTGCCCAAGTTCGTCTCCGGTGAGGAGATGTGGGCCCTCGCCATGACCGAGCCGGGCACCGGCTCCGACGTCGCGGGCATGAAGACCACCGCCAAGCTCTCCGAGGACGGCACGCACTACGTCCTCAACGGCTCCAAGACCTTCATCACCGGCGGCGTGCACGCCGACCGCGTGATCGTCTGCGCCCGCACCTCCGCCCCGCGCGAGGACGACCGCCGCTTCGGCATCTCGCTGTTCGCCGTGGACACCAAGTCCGAGGGCTACTCCATCGGCCGCAAGCTCGACAAGCTCGGCCTGCGCACCTCCGACACCGCCGAGCTGGCGTTCGTCGACGTCAAGGTTCCCGTCGAGGACCTGCTCGGCGAGGAGGGCAAGGGCTTCTACTACCTCGGCCACAACCTGGCCTCCGAGCGCTGGGGCATCGCGTTCGGCGCGTACGCCCAGGCCGCCGCGGCCGTCCGGTTCGCCCAGCAGTACGTCACCGACCGCACCGTCTTCGGCAAGCCGGTCGCGCACTTCCAGAACACCAAGTTCGAGCTGGCCGCCTGCCAGGCCGAGGTGGACGCCGCCCAGGCCGTCTCGGACCGCGCTCTGGAGGCCCTGGACGCCGGCGAGCTGACCCCCGCCGAGGCCGCTTCCGCGAAGCTGTTCTGCACCGAGGTCGCGCACCGCGTGATCGACCGCTGCCTCCAGCTGCACGGCGGCTACGGCTACATGAACGAGTACCCGATCGCCCGCCTGTACGCCGACAACCGCGTCAACCGCATCTACGGCGGCACCAGCGAGATCATGAAGTCCATCATCGCCAAGTCGATGGGCCTGTAAGGGCCCGACGGACCAGGGACACGAGGGACTTACCCTTCCCCCCATGAACGAGGCACTGACGACGCTCCTCGATCTGCTCGACCTGGAGCAGATCGAGGAGAACATCTTCCGCGGTACCAGCCGTTCGGCGCTGGTACCGCGCGTCTTCGGCGGCCAGGTCGCGGCCCAGGCCATGGTCGCGGCCGGGCGTACCGTGCCCGGGGACCGCACCGCGCACTCGCTGCACTCGTACTTCCTGCGCGCCGGCGATCCCGGCGCGCCGATCGTCTACGCGGTCGACCGGATCCGCGACGGGCGCTCCTTCACCACCCGCCGGGTCGTCGCCGTCCAGCACGGCCAGCCGATCTTCCACCTTTCCGCGTCCTTCCAGACGTACGAGGAGGGCCTCGACCACCAGGCCGCGATGCCGGACGCGCCCGATCCGGAAACCCTGCCGACGGCCGCCGAGGCGCTGCCGGAGTACCGGGAGATCTTCCGCGACCCGGACACGGTGGAGCGGCTGATCGAGGCGCGCGGCGCCGTGGACCTGCGGTACGCGACGGTCCCGCCCTGGGGCAGCGTCGGCAAGCCGGTCGAGCCGCGCTCGCAGGTGTGGTTCCGTACGGCCGGCAAGCTGGAGAGCGACGACGCGCTCCTGCACACCTGCCTGGCCACGTACGTCTCGGACATGACCCTGCTCGACTCGGTGCTGCTCGCGCACGGCCGGGGCGGCTGGGCGGTCGGCGACGTGGTGGGCGCCTCGCTGGACCACGCGATGTGGTTCCACCGGCCCTTCCGCGCCGACGAATGGCTGCTGTACGACCAGGAGTCCCCGACCGCGGCCGCCGGGCGCGGACTCGGCCAGGCCCGGATCTGGACCCAGGACGGGCGCCTCGCCGTGACCGTCATCCAGGAGGGCGTCGTACGCGTCCCGCGCGCGTAACGCCCCCTGCGGTCAGTCCCACCAGAACCCCCAGTACCCGGAGCCGGTCACTGCCTCGTCGGCGTACGCGCGGACGCTGCCCGAGCCCTGCCAGACATTGTCCGGGCAGAACGCGAAGTGCTCGGCGGCGACCGGCAGCGCCGCGGTCCTCGTCGGAAGCGGGGCGGCCACGGACAGGTGGAGCTCGTCGAAGCCGAGGGCTATGACGCGGGCGCCGAACCGGTCCTCCCACGAGCGCAGCACGGTGCTGATGAGGGCCGTGTCGTTCTCGTGGTTCACCGGTCCCCGCCAGCCCATCGCCGTGGGTACGTCGGCTCCCCGGCCGGCGGGGACCAGCGCGAGGCGCGGGTTCGGCAGGACCCCGTCCCGGATCAGCCCGTCGGCGAGGGCGAGGGCCACCGCCTCCGGGTCCTCCTGCGGGGTGCGGTGCTCGGCCAGGCCGGGCCAGTCGCGGCCGAAGGGGGCTATGAGCCCGGCGCCGTCGGGGCCCTCGCCCTCCTCCGGGTCGGGGACGACCCCGGCCCAGAACTCGCGCAGGACCGGCTCGACGTGGTGGTCGTCGGGGTCGGACATCGAGGCGGGGCTCAGCTCGTCGCGGACCCACCAGCACTCCAGGCCCGTGCGCTCCTGGAACAGCACCGCCTGAAGGCCCGCGGCGGCCAGGGCGGGGCCGCGGCAGGCGGCGAGCGCACCGATGCCCACGGGCGCGTCGGAGACCCACAGCAGCGGCTCGGGCCGCGCTTTGGTCCGCAGCCGCGACCGCGACCGCCCGCCGGGCCGGTCGATCAGCGCGCCCGGAGGCAACTCCAGCCCCAGGGCTCGGCCTTGCGGGTCGTCGGCCAGTACGGACAGCGGGTTCTGTGTCTTGGAGGGGTTCGACAGGCTCGGCGGATTCGGCAGGCTCGGCGGACTCGGCGGATTCGTCACGCCTTCGACGGTAGTCCCCGGCACTGACAACGCCCCTTCGCCCAAAGGGCGGTGGGCCGGCGGCCGCCTACGCCTCGGGCTTGGCCTTGAGCTTGGCCCAGATCGCCTCCAGCGCGGCTATGTCCGCGTCGTCGAGGCGGTCGTCGAAGACCTCGGCGAGGGCCTCGCGCCGGGTGGCGTCGGCCTCCGCGAAGGCGCGGCGGCCCGCCTCGGTGAGGGCGATGCCCACGGACCGGGCGTCCGTCGGGGACGGAACCCGTTCGATCAGGCCGCGGGCCCGGAGCGAATCGGCGACGCGGGAGACCTGGCTGCGGCTGAGCAGGGTCCTGGTGCCCAGCTCGGAGGGGGCGACCGGCTCCTGCTGGACGTTCAGCCACAGCATGACCTCGAACCACGACAACGGCAGGTCGTGCCGGCGCGTGAGCGCCTGGTCGACCCGTGCGGTGAGGGTGGTTCCGGCCCAGACCAGGCCGTAGAAAGCGTGGTCGCGGGGGGTGAGACCGTCCAGGTTGAGATTCGCGTGCGCCATGGGGGAAGGATACCGGGTTGCGTGCACACGCACACATCGGTAATGTGTGTGTGCACGCACAAATCTAGGGAGACGCTTTCCATGAGCACAGCCATGAGCACCAAGACCACCGCCAAGACCGTCCTCATCACCGGCACCTCCTCCGGCATCGGCCTGGCCGCCGCGGTCGCCTCCGCCCGGGCGGGCTGGCACACCGTCGCCACCATGCGGGACACCACCCGCGCCGACGCCCTGAACAAGGCCGCCGCCGAAGCCGGCGTCGCCGACCTCGTCCAGGTCAAGCGGCTCGACGTGACCGACGCCGAGTCCGTGGCGGCGTGCGTGGCCGAGATCGTCGCCGAGCACGGCCACCTCGACGCCGTCGTGAACAACGCGGGCGCCGGCTTCGTGGGCACGATCGAGCAGCACGGCATGGAGCAGGTGCGGTCCGTGATGGAGGTCAACTTCTTCGGCGTCGTCGAGCTCACCCGCGCCGCACTCCCCCACCTGCGGGCCTCGGGCGGCCGGGTCATCACCGTGACGAGCGTCGGCGGCGTGGTCGGCCAGCCGTTCAACGAGTCCTACTGCGCGGCCAAGTTCGCCGTCGAGGGCTTCATGGAGTCCCTCGCGCCGGTCGCCGCGGCCGCGGGCGTCCAGGTCTCCGTCATCGAACCGGGCGCCGTCTCCAGCGAGTTCGTGAACAACGTCGGGCTCGACATCCCGGCGCTGCTCACCCAGGCGGGTCCGTACGCCCCGCACCTCCAGGGCTACATCAACCACGCCCTGCAGTCCTTCGGCAGCGACACCGCCCAGACCCCGGAGCAGGCGGCCGCTCCGGTCGTCGAGGCGCTGACCGCCGAGAAGATGCCGTTCCGGATCCAGACCTCCGACTGGGCGCGCACCTTCGTGGGCATGAAGCTCGCCGACCTCGACGGCTCCGCCGTCCAGACCGAGATGGGCTCCTGGCTGGCCTAGTCGGGTGGCCGGCAGGTCCGCCGGAACGCCGGCGGGGCCGCTGCGGGGCCCCGCCGGGCGGGCTAGAACAGGCCGGCCGCCGACAGCAGGTACGCCACCATCGGGTCGTAGAAACGCGGGTCGCGGACGTGGTCGTCGAGGGGGACCGCCACCTGGAGGGTGCCCTCCGCCTCGCCGATGAACAGCGCCGGGTCGTTGCAGTCCGCGTACCCCACCGCGTCCAGCCCGCGCTGCGCCGCGCACCCCGCCCAGCCGTGGTCGGCGACGACCAGGTCCGGCTGAGGGCGGTCCGCCGCCGCCAGGCCGTCCAGGATCGCGGCCATCGGCTCCGGGGAGTGGGTGTGCCACAGCGTGGCGCCCCGCTCCAGCACCGCGACGTCCGCGAACTGCCACACCGAGCCCTCGTCCGCCACCAGCCCGGACGGGATCACCACGATCTCGCAGCCCGCCGCGCGCAGCGCCGCCGCCGTCGCCCGGTGGACGTCCAGCAGCCCGCCCGGGTGCCCCGTGGCGAGCAGCACGCTCTGCCGGTCCAGGGCGGCCTTCCGCAGCCGCGCCGCCATCCGGTCCAGGCCGGAGACGGTCAGCTCCGGGTCGATCGTGTCCTGGCCGAAGCGGTACGCGGCGTCGTCGACGACCCCGACCCGCTCCGCCATCACGGCGAGCACGTCCTGCTCGTCCGTCCAGCGGTCGCCCAGCTCCAGGCCCAGCCAGTAGTGCCGGTCGCCGTTGGCGAGCTTGCGGTAGTGCGACAGGTTGTTCTCACGGGGCGTCGCGACCTGACCCGAGATCCGGGTGCGGACCAGGTGGTCGACGAGTTCGGCGCGGCTCGGTACGTGCGTCTCTATCGGCTTCGGCATGCGGCCCATTCTGCCGCCGCCGGGCCCCGGACGCCGGTGCCATTTCGACCAGCGGACGTGTCGCCTCACCCTCGCCTCACCCCGACAGCGCCCCGAACGCCCCGTGCGCCAGGCGCCGCAGCAGCGATTCCGTCGCCTCCCGGCCGGGCGCCGCCAGGTGCGGGGTGGAGTTGAGCAGGCCGAAGACGGCGTGCACGGACACCCGCACCTCGGCCTCGCCGACCTCCGGGTGCAGTTCCCGTACGACCTCCACCCACAGCTCGACGTACTGGCGCTGCAGCTGCCGTACGAGCTTGCGGTCGGCCTCGCGCAGCCGGTCCAGCTCCCGGTCGTGGAGCGTGATCAGCGCCCGGTCGTCGAGGGCGAAGTCGATGTGCCCGTCGATCAGGGAGGCCAGGACGCCGTCCGGATCGCCCGCGGCCTCGGCCACCCGGTGGCGGCCGCCCGTCAGCAGCCGCTCGCTGATCCCGACGAGCAGCTCGGCGAGCATCGCGTCCTTGCCCGCGAAATGGCGGTAGAGGCCGGGGCCGCTGATGCCCACGGCAGCCCCTATCTCGTCCACGCCGACGCCGTGGAATCCGCGCGCGGCGAAGAGGCGGGCGGCCTCGCTGAGGATCTGCTCGCGACGGGTCGGGGCGGCGGCTCTGGTGCTCATGGGAATCCATTCTAGACAGGGCCGTTAGCGCTCGTTAACCTAGGCGGTACATGCGTTAACGCTCATTAACAGCGTGCACCGAGCAAGGGAGCTCGACCGATGCAGCAGGCACCAGTGCTGACGAGCGCCGCGGACCCGGCGTCCGAGGCCTGGCGGACCAACGAGGCCGCCCACCGCGAGCTGACCGAGGGGCTGCGCGCCCGGCTCGACGCGGCCCGGCTCGGCGGCGGCGAGAAGGCCCGCGCCCGCCACACCGCCCGCGGGAAGCTGCTCCCCCGCGACCGCGTGGACACCCTCCTCGACCCCGGCTCGCCCTTCCTGGAGCTGGCCCCGCTGGCCGCCGAGGGCATGTACGGGGGCGCGGCGCCGGCCGCCGGGGTCATCGCGGGCATCGGCCGGGTCAGCGGCCGCGAGTGCGTGATCGTCGCGAACGACGCCACCGTCAAGGGCGGCACGTACTACCCGATGACCGTCAAGAAGCACCTCCGCGCGCAGGAAGTGGCCCTGGAGAATCGTCTCCCCTGCCTCTACCTGGTCGACTCGGGCGGCGCCTTCCTCCCCATGCAGGACGAGGTCTTCCCCGACCGGGAGCACTTCGGCCGCATCTTCTACAACCAGGCGCGCATGTCCGGCGCCGGCATCCCGCAGATCGCCGCCGTCCTCGGCTCCTGCACGGCGGGCGGCGCGTACGTCCCGGCGATGAGCGACGAGGCCGTGATCGTCCGCGGCCAGGGCACGATCTTCCTCGGCGGCCCGCCGCTGGTGAAGGCCGCCACCGGTGAGGTGGTCACGGCCGAGGAGCTCGGCGGCGGCGAGGTCCACTCCCGGATCTCCGGCGTCACCGACCACCTCGCGGAGGACGACGCGCACGCGCTGCGGATCGTACGGAACATCGTGGCGACCCTGCCCGAGCGCGGGGCCCTGCCCTGGTCGGTCGAGGCTCCGGAAGAGCCGAAGGTGGACCCGTACGGGCTGTACGGCGCGGTCCCGGTCGACTCGCGCACCCCGTACGACGCCCGCGAGATCATCGCCCGGATCGTGGACGGCTCCCGCTTCCAGGAGTTCAAGGCCGAGTTCGGCCAGACCCTGGTCACCGGCTTCGCCCGGATCCACGGCCACCCGGTCGGGATCGTCGCCAACAACGGCATCCTGTTCTCCGAATCCGCCCAGAAGGGCGCGCACTTCATCGAGCTGTGCGACCAGCGCGGGATCCCGCTCCTCTTCCTCCAGAACATCTCGGGCTTCATGGTCGGCCGCGACTACGAGGCCGGCGGCATCGCCAAGCACGGCGCCAAGATGGTCACGGCCGTGGCGTGCACGCGGGTCCCGAAGCTGACGGTGGTCGTCGGCGGCTCGTACGGAGCCGGCAACTACTCGATGTGCGGGCGGGCGTACTCCCCGCGCTTCCTGTGGATGTGGCCCAACGCCAAGATCTCCGTGATGGGCGGCGAACAGGCGGCCTCGGTGCTCGCGACGGTCAAGCGCGACCAGATCGAGGGCGCGGGCCAGGAGTGGCCGGCGGAGGACGAGGAGGCCTTCAAGGCCCCGGTCCGCGCGCAGTACGAGGAGCAGGGCAACGCCTACTACGCCACCGCGCGGCTGTGGGACGACGGGGTCATCGACCCCATGGAAACCCGGCAGGTGCTGGGACTGGCCCTGACGGCTTGCGCGAACGCTCCCCTGAGCGACTCCGCTTTCGGCATCTTCCGTATGTGACGTGAGGACCTCTTCGATGTTCAGCACTGTTCTGGTCGCGAACCGGGGCGAGATCGCGGTCCGTGTCATCCGCACCCTGCGGCAGCTCGGCGTCCGCTCCGTGGCCGTCTTCAGCGACGCCGACGCGGACGCCCGCCACGTACGGGAGGCCGACACGGCCGTCCGGATCGGCCCGGCGGCTGCCGCCGAGAGCTACCTGTCGGTGGAGCGGCTGCTCGACGCCGCCCGCCGCACGGGCGCCGAGGCGGTCCACCCCGGGTACGGGTTCCTCGCCGAGAACGCCGCCTTCGCGGCGGCGTGCGCGGAGGCGGGCTTGGCCTTCATCGGGCCGCCGGCCTCGGCGATCTCCCTGATGGGCGACAAGATCCGCGCCAAGGAGACGGTGAAGGCGGCGGGCGTGCCCGTGGTGCCGGGCTCCTCGGGCAGCGGTCTGTCGGACGCCGAACTCGTCGCGGCGGCCGAGGAGATCGGCATGCCGGTGCTGCTGAAGCCCTCGGCGGGCGGCGGCGGCAAGGGCATGCGGCTGGTCCGCGACGCCGGCCTGCTGGGCGAGGAGATCGCGGCGGCGCGCCGCGAGGCGCGGTCCTCGTTCGGCGACGACACGCTGCTCGTGGAGCGGTGGGTGGACCGGCCGCGGCACATCGAGATCCAGGTGCTGGCGGACGCGCACGGGAACGTGGTGCACCTGGGTGAGCGCGAGTGCTCGCTCCAGCGGCGCCACCAGAAGGTGATCGAGGAGGCCCCGTCGGTCCTGCTCACGCCGGAGCTGCGGGCCTCGATGGGCGCGGCGGCGGTGGAGGCGGCGCGGTCGTGCGGGTACGTCGGCGCGGGGACGGTGGAGTTCATCGTCCCCGGCGGGGACCCGTCCTCGTACTACTTCATGGAGATGAACACCCGGCTCCAGGTCGAGCACCCGGTGACGGAGCTGATCACCGGGCTGGACCTGGTGGAGCAGCAGTTGCGGGTGGCGGCGGGCGAGCGGCTGGGCTTCGACCAGTCGCAGGTCCGGCTGACGGGCCACGCGATCGAGGCCCGCGTCTGCGCGGAGGACCCGGCGCGCGGGTTCCTGCCGTCCGGCGGTACGGTCCTGGCCCTCTCGGAGCCGGACGGCGGGGCGGTGCGTACGGACTCCGGGCTGGTGGCGGGCGTCGACACGGGGTCGACGTACGACCCGATGCTGTCGAAGGTGATCGCGTACGGGCCCGACCGGGCGGCTGCCCTGCGGGTGCTGCGGGGCGCGCTCGCGGACACCGTGATCCTGGGCGTCCAGACCAACGCCGGCTTCCTGCGGAGGCTGCTGGCCCACCCGGACGTCGTGTCGGGGAACTTGGACACGGGCCTGGTCGAGCGGGATCTCGCGTCCCTCCTCCCGGATTCGGTCCCGTCCGAGGTGTACGCGGCGGCGGCCCTGCTGGCCGTCCCGCACCCCGCCCCTGCCGGGGGCTCGGGGAACCCGGGCTGGGCGGACCCGTTCTCGGCCGCCGACGGCTGGCGCCTCGGCGGAACCCCGGCCTGGACGGTGCACCACTTCCGCCTCCCGGGCCAGGACCCCCTCGCGGTCCGCACCCGGCAGCGGGGCACGGAGCAGGAGGTCCTCCTCGCCGACCAGGGCGCCGCGGCCGCCGACGGCGCCGCGCCGGATGCGGCCCCGCCGGCGTTCGAGGCGCGGGGTCTGGGGCAGAGCCCCGGGACGCCGGCCCGCGGCCGCGTCATCAGCCGCGACCATGACCGCGTCACCATCGAACTGGACGGCGTCACGCACCGGTTCAGCCACGCCGCCTCCCCGGACGGGGTCTGGCTCGGCCGGGACGGCGACTCCTGGCACGTCCAGGCGTACGACCCCGTCACGGCGAAGGGCGTGGCCGGCGCAGGGGCCGACACCCTCGCCGCCCCCATGCCCGGCACGGTCACCGTCGTCAAGGTCGCCGTCGGCGACAAGGTGGCCGCGGGGCAGAGCCTGCTCGTCGTCGAGGCGATGAAGATGGAGCACGTCATCTCCGCCCCCCACTCCGGCACGGTCACCGAGCTGGACGTCTCCCCCGGTACCACCGTCGCCATGGACCAGGTCCTGGCCGTCGTCACCCCGGACGAGGAAGCGAAAGAGGAGGAGAGCGCGTGAACGGGCTGCCCATGACGGTCCCGGCCCCGGAGCTGCCGGCCCGCGTCCGCATCCACGAGGTCGGCGCCCGTGACGGGCTGCAGAACGAGAAGTCGGCCGTACCCACCGCGGTCAAGGCCGAGTTCATCCACCGGCTGGCCGCCGCCGGCCTCACCACCATCGAGGCCACCAGCTTCGTGCACCCCAAGTGGGTGCCCCAGCTGGCCGACGCCGAGCAGCTGTTCCCGGAGCTGCACGACCTGGCCGGGGTGCACCTGCCCGTCCTCGTCCCCAACGAGCGCGGCCTCGACCGCGCGCTCGCCCTCGGGGCCACCCGTATCGCCGTCTTCGGCTCGGCCACCGAGACCTTCGCCTCCCGCAATCTCAACCGGACCGTCGCCGAGTCCCTCGCGATGTTCGAGCCGGTCGTGGCCCGCGCCAAGGAGGGCAAGGCGCACGTCCGCGGCTACCTCTCCATGTGTTTCGGCGACCCGTGGGAGGGGCCGGTCCCGGTCCACCAGGTGGTCCGCGTGGCCAAGGCCCTGCTCGACCTCGGCTGCGACGAGCTCAGCCTCGGCGACACCATCGGCGTCGCCACCCCGGGCCACGTCCAGACCCTCCTCAGCGAGCTCAACGAGGAGGGCGTGCCGACCGACCGGATCGGCGTGCACTTCCACGACACCTACGGCCAGGCCCTGTCCAACACCCTCGCCGCGCTCCAGCACGGGGTCACCACCGTCGACGCCTCCGCAGGCGGCCTCGGCGGATGCCCGTACGCGAAGAGCGCCACCGGCAACCTCGCCACCGAGGACCTGGTGTGGATGCTCGACGGCCTCGGCATCGAGACCGGCGTCGACCTGGCCGCCCTCACCGCCACGAGCGTGTGGATGGCCGAACAACTGGGCCGACCGAGCCCCTCCCGTACCGTCCGCGCCCTCTCCCACAAGGAGTAACGAGAACCATGGCCCTCGACCACCGGCTCACCCCCGAGCACGAGGAACTCCGCCGCACCGTCGAGGCGTTCGCCCACGACGTCGTCGCCCCCAAGATCGGCGACCTGTACGAGCGGCACGAGTTCCCTTACGAGATCGTCCGCGAGATGGGCCGCATGGGCCTGTTCGGCCTGCCCTTCCCGGAGGAGTACGGCGGCATGGGCGGCGACTACCTCGCCCTCGGCATCGCCCTGGAGGAGCTGGCCCGCGTCGACTCCTCGGTCGCGATCACGCTGGAGGCGGGCGTCTCGCTCGGCGCCATGCCCCTCCACCTCTTCGGCACCGAGGAGCAGAAGCGGCAGTGGCTGCCGAAGATGTGCTCCGGCGAGATCCTCGGCGCCTTCGGCCTCACCGAGCCGGACGGCGGCTCCGACGCCGGCGGCACCCGCACCACGGCCGTCAAGGACGGCGACGAGTGGGTGATCAACGGCTCGAAGTGCTTCATCACCAACTCCGGTACGGACATCACCGGCCTGGTCACCGTCACCGCCGTGACGGGCCGCAAGGCGGACGGCCGCCCGGAGATCTCCTCGATCATCGTCCCGTCCGGCACCCCGGGCTTCACGGTGGCCGCGCCGTACTCCAAGGTCGGCTGGAACTCCTCGGACACGCGTGAGCTGGCCTTCGACAACGTACGGGTGCCGCTGGCCAACCTGGTCGGCCAGGAAGGCCGCGGCTACGCCCAGTTCCTGCGCATCCTCGACGAGGGCCGCATCGCGATCTCCGCGCTCGCCACCGGCCTGGCCCAGGGCTGCGTGGACGAGTCGGTGAAGTACGCGAAGGAGCGCAAGGCCTTCGGCCGGCCCATCGGCGACAACCAGGCCATCCAGTTCAAGCTGGCGGACATGGAGATGCGCGCCCACATGGCCCGCATCGGCTGGCGTGACGCGGCCTCCCGCCTCGTGGCCGGGGAGCCGTTCAAGAAGGAGGCGGCGATCGCGAAGCTGTACTCCTCCACGGTCGCGGTGGACAACGCCCGGGACGCCACGCAGATCCACGGCGGCTACGGGTTCATGAACGAGTACCCCGTGGCCCGCATGTGGCGGGACTCCAAGATCCTGGAGATCGGCGAGGGCACCAGCGAGGTGCAGCGCATGCTCATCGCCCGCGAGCTGGGCTTCGCCGGCTAGTGAACCGTACGGGGACGACCGCCGGGCCGCGATCGGTCCGGCGGTCGTTCCCGTACGCGGCTACTTTTCGCGCTCCGCCTCGGAGACGAAGGGCTGGAGGAAGCTCGCGATGTGCTGCTCGACGTCGGTGATCCGCTGCTCGAAGGCGTAGAGCTGGTCCCGCATGCCGGCCTTGGCCTGCTCGTCCTGCCGGGACTCCTCGATGTTGCGCTGGACGATGCCGATGAGGTCCTGGAGCTGGACGTGGAGCGTTCCGCTGATCCCGCCCCACATCTCGCGCAGGTCCGCGGCGCGGCTGCCCGCGTACTGGCGGGCGGTCTGGGCCGCCGAGTCCTTCACGTGGACGGCGAACTCCTCCGCCGCTCGCGTCTGCAGTTTGCCGTCGGCGAAGAAGACCGCCCCCGAGGCCAGCAGCGGTCCGATCGCCGCGCCGATGGCCACCGCCACGCCGACCGGCGGAACGGCCAGACCCAGGCTGATCAGACCGGCCGCCGCGGCGGCCGTCGCCCCGCCGGCGACCACCGCGCCGCCGCCCGCGCCGAGCGCCATGAGCGAGCTGGGGCGGAACATCAGCGGCACGTCGTCGCTGTGGCGGCGCCCGTCGCGGCCCGCCTTGCCCTTGCCCGCCGCGATGGCCAGCGTGTAGATCAGGTAGTTCTGGTCCCGTTCGGACTGCGAGCCGGTGAGTTCCGCGCGCAGCTTGTCGAGGAGGTCGGCGTGCGCCCGGATCAGCGGTTCGAGCTGGCGCACCAGGTCCCCCTGCCTCTCCTCGATGACCTGGTCGAGCTCCTGGGCGCAGAAGACCTGCATGCGTTCCTGGAGCTGGACCGTGTACGCGTCCATCAGCTCGTGCTGGGCCGCGACGCGGCCGCCCTTGGTGAAGGAGCGCACGGCCCGGGTCAGGCGCCCCGGGCCGGTCGTGACGTGCCATTCGCCGATCTCGCGGCTGATCTCGGTCAGGAACGCGGCGAACCTCAGCTGCAGTTCGTTCTCGATGCCGAGGATCTTGGTGCCGACGATGTCGCGGATCGCGTCGGCGCTGGCGCGCAGCTGGTCCTGGGTGGACTGGCTGCGGTCGAGGAGTTCGCGCAGCTCCGCCGTCGACTTCATCAGGACCGCGCCCTCGTCGTGCAGGCGCACGCGCAGGTTGACCGCGTTGTGGCGCAGGAACTCGGCGAGCCGGACGAACTTCACCCGGGCCGCGTCGCGCATGCAGAAGACCTCCAGGGCGGACTCCAACTGCCCGATCCCCGAGGCCTTCAGGGCCTCCTCGTTGCCGTCGGTCCGCGCGCGCAGGGCCTGGAGGGCGCTGATGAAGAAGACGTTGGGGGTGGCGCCGCCGGATTCCCCGCTGAACTCGGCGACCGAGTTGCGGCAGCGGCTCATCACCTCCGCCCGCTCCTCCTCCTCGATGCGGTCGAACTGGTTCACCACGAAGAAGATGTCGCGGTGGCCCAGCTTCCTGACCCGGGAGAGATAGTTCTCGGTCTCGTGGAGGGTGAACGGCCGGCCCGCGTCCGTGACGAAGAGGACGGCGTCCACCTCCTCCAGGTAGCGCAGGGTCACCAGCTCGCGGTCGGAACTCTCGTTGATCCCTGCCGAGTCGACGATCTCGACGGACCTGCGCAGCAGCTCCAGCGGCTGCTCGACGACGGCCAGCGCGAAGGACGGGGTGCGGGGCGCGCCCTTCGCGTCGATCTGGAGGGCGACCTCCCGCTTGAACTCCTCCGTGGTGACGGCCGTCTCGCCGCTGCGCCGGTCCCCGTCCCGGTAGAGCCAGGCCCGCTCGGTCTCGCCCCAGCGCAGGACCGTGGTGAAGGCGGTGGCCGGATTGGCCTTGGTGGGCAGCAGTCGCTTGCCGAGCAGGGCGTTGATCAGGGTGCTCTTGCCGCTGCTGAACTCGCCGAGCACCATGATCCGGAAGGTCTCGCGCTCGAAGACCGCCCCGTTGATCCCGAGGTCCAGCGGCCCGCCCGGGGTGCCGGGCGGGGCGATGACGGCCGCGGCCTCGCCGGCCACCTGCTGGAGGCGCTGGTAGTACGAGCGCAGCGTTCCGATGTTCTCGCTCCAGCCGCTGAACTGCACGGCCGGTGATTCCTGGCCGGCCGCTAACCGCCGGTTCTCGTGCGCCATCAGGCCCCTTCCAGGGGAGAGAGGTGGGCGTGCACGGAGCGGCTCAGCGTCCGCGCCGTGCTCCGCAGTGAACGCCAGTGGTCGAGGGATTCCGGCTGGGCGGCGACGGCGGTGGTGTGCAGCCGCCACCACTGCTCGTCGCGTTCCCGCGCCTGGCCGAGCAGGCGGTCGTAGACCTGGCCGATACGCGCCTCGGTCCGTGCCACCTGCTCCGTGAAGGCCGCCTCGACGATCCGTTCCAGGTCGTCGATGGCGCGTTCGCGGCGCTCGGCCTGGCCGTGTTCGAGGGCTTCCGTCATCAGCGCCGTACCGGCCGCTCCCGCGATCTGGCCCACGGCCTCGGCGGACATGGGTGTCAGCACGCTCTCGATGGCGGTGCCGACGAACTCCGGCAGCCAGGAGGCGTCCCAGCCGGTGGCGCTGCGCGACTCGGCGGCGGCGGCCTCCTCGGCGACCGGGGGCAGGGCCGCGGCCGGTACGACCCGCCCGGCGCCGGGGGCGGCCAGTCCCTGGAACAGTTCCTCGCCGGGCCGGTTGCGCAGCAGGGCGGCGCGCAGCCGGCGGATGTCCTCTTCGAGGGCCCGGTCGACGGCTTCGGTGATCCACGCCTCGAAGTGCTGGAGGGCCTCGGCCGTGTACGGGATCGTGTGGAGGCGTATGAAGTGCTGCTCCTCCGGCGTCTCCAGCATCGTGGAGAAGCGCGCGGCCAGTTCGCGCGCCGTGGCGGCACGGCGCCTGCGCGCCTCGGCGGCGATCGTCTGGACGAGGGTGGCGCGCCACTCCCCGGCATCGGCGCTGAGCACGATCCAGTGGAACCGGGCGCTCTCGTGGGCGGTGTGCCAGATCTGGGCGGCCCGCGTCCGGACGGGGTCGGGCCGGTGCACGTCGGCCAGCGCCCGTCCGGCGGCTTCGTCCACGAGGGCGCAGGTGGCCGCGAGGAGGTGCAGCCTGCGGATGGTGCGCAGCGCGCGGCGCAGCCGGATCCCGGCCAGGTGGCCCAGTACGGCGCGGAGCGGGTCGATGCCGTCGGGCTCCCCGTCGGCGGGGGCCGGGACCGGTCCGGTCAGTACCAGCGCCTCGGGGGCCAGGACCGATACGAGGTGGTTGACACGGCGCAGGACGTCGGGCGCCTCGTCCTCGACCTCGGCGAGCTTGGTGACGACGACGGCGAGCGGCGGGCTGTGCGGGGCGGCGGCGAGCGCCTTGATCCGGGCCTGTTCGGTGGCGAGCATCGCGCGGCGGGCCTCCGTGACGACGACCACCACGTCGCAGTCGCCGACGATCCGGGCGAGGGCGGCGGTGTCGGGCTGCCGTACCCCGGACCAGCCCTCCCAGCCGGGGGTGTCGACGAGTTCCACCCCGGTACGGGCGGCCCAGGACCCGGACGGCACCTCGACGCGTACGGTACGCAGGCCCGCCGGTTCGGGGTCCCCGGGAGCCGGGGTGTCGCCCGGCCCGGCGGACCCGGCGGACCCGGCGGTGAACGGGCGTACCACCACGGGCGGCCCGTCCGTCGGGTGCACGGACACCGGCACGCACGCCGCGCCGACCAGCTCGTTGACGAGCCGGGACTTCCCGACGTTGCTGCCGCCGATGACGCAGATCCGGGCCCTCGGGGATTCCGCGCGGCGGGCCGTGCGGCGGATCAGGGAGGCGGCGGAGTCCGCCCCGGCCCGGTCCGCCAGCAGGGCCACCTGTTCGGCGAGTTCGGCCTGGCGCAGCTCGCGCTCGTGCTCCTCCGTACCGGCCACAGCGCCGCCACCCCACCCCGTCAGGTCCTCCCGGCAGGGCCATGATGCCAACGGATGGGGCCGGGCGCCTTCGGTTCGGCGGGAAGGGCCCCGCCGACGCGCGGGGGAAGGAGCGTCGGCAGGGGCGCAGGAGAAGGAGCCCGGGAAAACTTAGGGCCCCCTTACCAATTTCGGCCAAGGTTAGGCTAACCTTCCCTCCAAACGGCCCCGTGGCCGCCCGGCACGCACGAAAGCGGACATAGACATGCCCAAGTCCCGTACCTCCCACCTCTCCCGCCGCGGTCTCATCGCCGCCGGCGGCGCTCTCGGCCTCGTCGCGGCCCTCACCGCGTGCGGCGGATCCGACTCGGCGAAGGGCGGGGCGGGCGACAAGGACAAGGGCGCCGCCGCCTCGGGCCCCTGGAGCTTCAAGGACGACCTCGGCAAGGACGTCAGCCTCAAGGCGAAGCCGAAGAACATCGTCGCGTTCACCGGCACCGCCGCCGCGCTGTACGACTACGGCATCCAGGTCAAGGGCGTCTTCGGCCCGACCAAGACCGCCGACGGCAAGCCCGACGTGCAGGCCGGCTCGATGGACATCTCCAAGGTCGAGATCCTCGGCAACGTCTACGACGAGTTCAACGTCGAGAAGTACGCCTCCCTCCAGCCCGAGCTGCTCGTCACCAACACCTGGGACGGCACCTACTGGTACGTGCCCGAGGCCTCCAAGGACAAGATCCTGAAGCTGGCCCCGGCCGCCGCCATCGGCGTCGGCGGCGACGTCTCCATGGACAAGGCCCTGGAGCGCACCGCGGACCTCGCCAAGTCCCTCGGCGCCGACCTGAACTCCAAGACCGCCGCCGACGGCAAGGCCCGCTTCGACGCCGCGGCCGCCAAGGTGCGCGAGGCCACCAAGGCCAACCCGGGCATCAAGGTCCTCGTCGGCTCCGGCTCCGCCGACCTGTTCTACGCCTCCTCCCCCGACACCTCGGCCGACCTGAAGTACTTCAAGTCCCTGGGCGTCGAGTTCGTCACCCCGGACAAGCTGGGCGAGGGCAACTTCTTCGAGAGCCTCAGCTGGGAGAACGCCGGCAAGTACAAGGCCGACCTGATCCTGCTCGACAACCGCACCGGCACCCTGCAGCCGGAGGAGCTGAAGGCCAAGCCGACCTGGGCCGAGCTGCCCGCCGTCAAGGCCGGCCAGGTCGCCCCGCGCGTGACCGAGCCGATCTACTCGTACGACAAGTGCGCCAAGATCCTCGAAGACCTCGCGAAGTCCATCCAGAGCGCCAAGAAGGTCAGCTGACCCTCGGCAGGCCGACCGGCCTCCGGCGCCCCGACCAGGCGCCGCTTCCACTCCCAGGGGGGACCCTCCGCATGACCGCCACCGCGTCCGACGCGACCGCCTCCGAAGCCGTCCCGGCCGCCGCCCACTTCCGGTTCTTCGCACTCGAAGTGCTGCGCACCCGCCGGCTCGGGCACTCGTTCCTGCGGGTCACGTTCGGCGGGGAGTCCCTCGCTCAGTTCCGCTCGGGCGGCTACGACCAGAGCCTCTCGCTCTTCCTGCCGCCCGCGCACGAGGAGCACACGGTGCTCCCGTCCACCGACGAGGACACCTGGTTCGGCGCCTGGCGCGCGATGCCCGACGCCGACCGCCCGGTGATGCGCTCGTACACCGTGCGCGAGCAGCGCCGCACCCCCGAGGGCGCGGACGAGGTCGACATCGACTTCGTCCTGCACGGGGATGCGTCGCCCGCGTCCCGCTGGGCCGGACGGGCCGTCACCGGCCGCCGGATCATGGCGATCGGCCCGGCCGTCGCGGAGAACAAGTCCGTGCGGTTCCAGCCGCCGGCCGCCACCGACGCGCTGCTGATGTACGCGGACGAGACGGCGCTCCCGGCGGCCGCCGCGATCCTGGACCGGCTCCCCGCCGGAACCCGGGTCGCGGCCTGGTTCGAGGTCCCGCACGCCGACGACCGGCTCGACCTCCCCACCCCCGCCGACGCGGACATCACCTGGATCGTGCGGGAGAGCGGCGCGGGCAAGCAGCGCACCGAGCGCGTGCTGGAGGCGCTCCGGGCGGCGGAACTCCCGGTCGCGAAGGCTCCGTACGTCTGGCTCGCGGGCGAGGCCGGCACCGTTCGGACGGTCCGCAGGCACGTCGTGCAGGAACGTTCCATCGACCGGCGCGCGGTGCGTTTCACCGGCTACTGGCGCCTCGGTGCGAGCGAGGAGGAACTCCTCGCCGAGGCGTACTCGGGACAGGCGGCCAGCGAGGACTCCTCCTCCGAGCTGTAACGCCAACTCCCCACGTCACACCCCTGTTGAGAGATGGGCCCCGGCTTTCGGCCGGGGCCCATCTCTATTTGGTGCGCAACTTAGGTTAGGCTAACCTAAGAACATCTCCCCCACCCCCCTCTCCCCCTGCCCGGAGGAACGTTGATGCGCTCGCATCTGCTGAATGAGACGACCGCGGACCTTTACCGGCGTTCCGTCACGGAAGGCGTCGAGCGCGTCGCCGCCAAACTCGCGACCACGGAGCGGCCCCACACCGGCATGTCCGTCGACGCACTCGCCCCGGTCATCAACGGGATCGACCTGGACCGGCCGCTCGAAGACCCGGCCGCCGTCCTCGACGAGCTGGAAGAGGTCTACCTGCGCGACGCGGTGTACTTCCACCACCCGCGCTACCTGGGCCACCTCAACTGCCCGGTCGTCATCCCCGCCGTCCTCGGCGAGGCCGTCCTGTCGGCCGTCAACTCCTCCCTGGACACCTGGGACCAGTCCATCGGCGGCACGCTCATCGAGCGCCGCCTGATCGACTGGACCGCCGAGCGCATCGGCCTCGGCCCGGACGCGGACGGCATCTTCACCTCCGGCGGCAGCCAGTCCAACTTCCACTCCCTGCTGCTGGCCCGCGACGAGGCCTGCCGCACGGTCATGCAGCGCAGCGAGCGCGCGCCGGCGAAGTCCGAAGTCCTGCCGAAGCTGCGCATCTTCACCTCCGAGGCCAGCCACTTCAGCGTCAAGAAGTCGGCCGCCATGCTCGGGCTCGGCTACGAGGCCGTCATCGCCGTCCCGGTCGACCGCAACCGCCGCATGGACACCTCCGTGCTCGCCCTGGAGCTGGAGAGCTGCGTCCGCGAGGGCTTGGTCCCGATGGCCGTCGTCGCCACCGCCGGCACCACCGACTTCGGGTCCATCGACCCGCTCCCCGAGATCGCCCGCCTGACCGCCGAGCACTCCACCTGGATGCACGTGGACGCCGCGTACGGCTGCGGACTGCTGGTCTCCCCGACCCGCCGGCACCTGCTCGACGGCATCGAGCACGCGAACTCGGTCACCGTCGACTACCACAAGTCGTTCTTCCAGCCGGTCAGTTCCAGCGCGATGCTGGTGCGCGACCGCGACACCCTCAAGCACGCCACGTACCACGCCGACTACCTCAACCCCCGCCGCATGGCGGAGGAGCGGATCCCCAACCAGGTCGACAAGTCCATCCAGACCACGCGCCGCTTCGACGCGCTCAAGCTCTGGATGACCCTGCGCACCATGGGCGCCGACGGCCTCGGCTCGCTCTTCGACGAGGTCATCGACCTGGCCGCCGCGGGCTGGGACATCATCGACGCCGATCCCCGCTTCGAGGTCGTCGTCCGCCCGCAGATCTCCACCCTGGTCTTCCGCTACGTGCCCGAAGGCGAGGTCCGTGCCGACCTCCTCGACGAGGCCAACCTGCACGCCCGCAAGGCGCTGTTCGCCTCCGGCGAGGCCGTCGTCGCCGGCACCAAGGTGGACGGGGACCAGTACCTGAAGTTCACCCTCCTCAACCCGCAGACCACGACGGCCGACATCGCGGCCGTCCTCGACCTCCTCGCCGCACACGCCGAGCAGTTCCTGGGAGAATCCCTTGCCGTCCACCACTGAGCCCCACGACTTCATCGGCATCGGCCTCGGTCCCTTCAACCTGGGACTCGCCTGCCTGACCGCGCCGATCGCCGAGCTCGACGGTCTCTTCATCGAGTCGAAGCCGCACTTCGAGTGGCACGCCGGGATGTTCCTCGACGGCGCGCACCTGCAGACGCCGTTCATGTCGGACCTGGTCACCCTGGCCGACCCGACCTCGCCCTTCTCCTTCCTGAACTACCTGAAGGACAAGGACCGGCTGTACTCGTTCTACATCCGGGAGAACTTCTACCCGCTGCGGACCGAGTACAACGACTACTGCCGCTGGGCCGCCGACCGCCTCGACAACGTGCGGTACTCCACCTCCGTCACGGAGGTCACGTACGACGAGCGGGCCGAGGTGTACGAGGTCCACACCGACCGCGGAGAGACCCACCGCGCGCGCCGCCTGGTCCTGGGCACCGGCACCCCGCCGTTCGTCCCGCGGGCCTGCGCCGGCCTGGGCGGCGACTTCACGCACAACTCCGCTTACATGCAGAACAAGGCGGAGCTCCAGAAGAAGAAGTCGATCACGCTGATCGGCTCCGGCCAGAGCGCGGCCGAGATCTACCACGACCTCCTCTCCGAGATCGACGTGTACGGCTACCAGCTCAACTGGGTCACCCGCTCCCCGCGGTTCTTCCCGCTGGAGTACACGAAGCTGACGCTGGAGATGACCTCGCCGGAGTACGTGGACTACTTCCACGCGCTCCCCGAGGAGACCCGCTACCGGCTCGAAACCCAGCAGAAGAACCTCTTCAAGGGCATCGACGGCGAGCTCATCAACGCCATCTTCGACCTGCTCTACCAGAAGAAGGTCACCTCGCCGGGCCCGGTCCCGACCACCCTGCTGACCAACACCTCGCTGAACTCCGCGGCGTACGACACCACCACGGGCATCTACACCCTGGGGCTGCGCCAGGAGGAGCAGGAGCGCGACTTCTCCCTCGCCACCGAGGGCCTGATCCTCGCGACGGGGTACAGGTACACGCTGCCGGAGTTCCTGAACCCGGTGCGCGAGCGCCTCGCCTTCGACGGCCACGGCCGGCCCGACGCGGCCCGCAACTACAGCATCGACGTGACCGGCCGCGGGGTCTTCCTCCAGAACGGCACGGTGCACAACCACTCCATCACCTCGCCCGACCTGGGCATGGCCGCGTACCGCAACGCGTACATCGTCGGAGAGCTCCTCGGCCGCGAGTACTACAAGGTCGAGAAGTCCATCGCGTTCCAGCAGTTCGCGGCCCCGGAAGGCATCCACGCATGAGCACCACCACCGAAAACCTCTACACGCGCGACGACGCCGTCCTCGGCAGCTTCGCGATCCGCCCGCTGGACCCCTTCGCCGACGCGGAGCTGCTCCACGGCTGGGTCACCCACCCCAAGGCCTCGTTCTGGATGATGCAGGACGCCTCGCTGCCGGACGTCGAACGCGAGTACATGAAGATCGCCGCGGCCGAGCACCACGACGCCTTCATCGGCCTCCACGAGGGCCGCCCGGCCTTCCTGATGGAGAAGTACGACCCGAGCGAGCTGGAGCTGGTCGGCCTGTACGACGCGCGCCCCGGCGACGTGGGCATGCACTTCCTCGTCGCGCCGAGCGAGCGGCCGCTGCACGGGTTCACCCGCGCCGTGATCACCACGGTGATGGCCGCGCTGTTCGCCGACCCGAAGACCGAGCGCGTCGTGGTGGAGCCGGACGTGGAGAACACGGCGGTGCACGCCCTGAACGAGGCGGTCGGCTTCGTCCCCGACGGCCCGGTACGGAAGCCCGAGAAGACGGCCCTGCTGAGCTTCTGCACCCGCGCGCAGTTCGAGGCGGCCACCGGCCTGACGGGAGCGTCCATATGAGCCTCGCCGACGCGATCTCGCACCTCTCCCCCGAGCTGTGGTCCCGCGCGAACCGCGCGCTGGTCCGCAAGGCCCTGGCGGAGTTCTCGCACGAGCGCCTGCTGACCCCGAAGCCGCTGGGCGACTCGGCGTACGCGGTGTCCAGCGACGACGGCTCGGTCGAGTACCGCTTCACCGCGGCCCGCCACGCCCTGGACCACTGGGCGGTGGACGAGGCCTCGGTCACCCGCCTCAAGGACGGCGCCGAGCTCCCGCTGGACGCCCTCGACTTCCACATCGAGATGCGCGAAGCGCTGGGCCTGAGCGCGGAGGTCCTGCCCGTCTACCTGGAGGAGATCTCCTCCACGCTGGCGGGCTCGGGCTTCAAGTACACGAAGCCGCAGGTCCCGTCCGCCGTGCTCGCGAAGTCCTCCTTCCAGGACATCGAGACGGGCATGACCGAGGGCCACCCCTGCTTCGTGGCCAACAACGGCCGGCTCGGCTTCGGCGTGCACGAGTACCTCTCGTACGCCCCGGAGACCGCGAGCCCCGTCCACCTGGTGTGGGTGGCGGCCCGCAAGGACGTCTCGACCTTCACGGCGGGCGCGGGCCTGGACCACGACGCGTTCATGCGCGCCGAGCTGGGCGAAGCCGCCGTCACGGGGTTCGAGGCCAAGCTCTCGGCCCTGGGCCTGGACCCGGCGCAGTACCACTTCCTGCCGGTCCACCCCTGGCAGTGGTGGAACAAGACCACGGTCACCTTCGCCGCCGAGATCGCGAACCACCGCCTGGTGCTGCTCGGCGAGGGCGAGGACGCGTACCTGGCCCAGCAGTCGATCCGTACGTTCTTCAACACCACGACGCCGACGAAGCACTACGTGAAGACCGCCATCTCGGTCCTCAACATGGGCTTCATGCGCGGCCTCTCCGCGGCCTACATGGAGGCCACTCCGGCGATCAACGACTGGCTGCACCAGCTGATCGAGGGCGACGAGGTCCTGCGGTCGGTGGACTTCTCGATCATCCGCGAGCGCGCGGCGATCGGCTACCACCACCGCCAGTACGAGCGCGCCACCGACCGGTACTCCCCGTACCGCAAGATGCTGGCCGCCCTGTGGCGCGAGTCCCCGGTGGAATCGCTGAAGGACGGCGAGCGCCTGGCGACCATGGCCTCGCTGCTGCACGTCGACTCCGAGGGCAAGTCCTTCGTCGGCGCGCTGATCGAGGAGTCGGGCCTCACCCCGTCGCAGTGGCTGAAGCCGTACCTGCGGGCCTACCTCCTGCCGCTGCTGCACTGCTTCTACCAGTACGACCTCGCGTACATGCCGCACGGCGAGAACACCATCCTCGTCATCGAGAACGGTGTGGTGAAGCGGGCGATCTTCAAGGACATCGCCGAGGAGATCGTGGTCATGGACCCCGACGCGGTGCTCCCGCCGGCCGTCGAGCGCGTCAGGGCCGACATCCCGGAGGACATGAAGCTCCTGTCGATCTTCACGGACGTCTTCGACTGCTTCTTCCGCTTCCTGGGCTCGATCCTGGCCGCGGAGGGCATCTGCGAGGAGGACACCTTCTGGCGGGCGGTCGCGGACTGCGGCCACGACTACCAGGAGTCGATGCCGCAGCTCGCGGAGCGCTTCGAGCGGTACGACCTGTTCGCCGAGGAGTTCCAGCTGTCCTGCCTGAACCGGCTCCAGCTGCGCAACAACAAGCAGATGGTGGACCTCGCCGATCCGGCGGCCGCCCTCCAGCTGATCGGCACCCTCAAGAACCCCGTCGCGCCTTACGCATCGCGACGGTGATCAAGGGGGTGGGGCGCTGCCGCATACGGTCCCTCGGCAGCGCCCCCGCCCCTCCCGCCCGAGGACGTGTTCCGCGAAGCCCTGACCGGCCCTCTTCGCGGACACGCCTCGGGTATGCCGTCTCCCCGGCTACTGCCAGGGGACGTCCGGCGCCCGGTAGTACGTGATGCCCTGCGCGTCCAGCCTCGGGGCCTGGGCCGCCAGGCGTCGGCTGTAGTCCGCCCAGTTCCGCGGGCCCGGGCTCCAGCCCAGTTCCGCGAGGCCCAGCACCCGCGGGAAGGCCATGAACTCCAGGTCCGCGCGGTTCGCGATCGTCTCCGTCCAGAGTGGCGCCTCGACCCCGAGGACCGCGGACTCCGGGACTCCGGCCGCGGCCAGGTACGTCCCCGGGTTCCAGTCGTAGGCCCTGCGCACCGGGACGAGGCCCGCCCACGCCAGGCCCGGCTTCGTCGTCAGGTCGTACTTCATGTCCAGGTAGAGCCGGTCCGCCGGCGACAGGATCAGCGGGTGGCCCGCCTTCGCCGCCGCGGCCACCGCCGCCTTCTCCGCGGCCGCCGTCTTGTCGTGGCCCCAGTACTGGAGCACCGCCCCCGGCGCCGGACGGGCCGTGGCCAGCTGGTGCCAGGCCACCACCGTCTTGCCGTGGCGCCCGACGATCTGCTGGGCCCGGTCCATGAACGCCGCGTAGTCCGCCGCCGGCGTCGAGTGCGCCTCGTCCCCGCCGATGTGCAGGTAGCGGCCCGGCGTCAGCTCGGCCAGCTCGCCGAGCACGTCGTCGACGAACTCGTACGTCCGCTCCTCGCCGACGCACAGCGAGCTGAAGCCGACCTTGATCCCGGTGTAGCGCTCGCGCGCCTTCCCGTCGCAGTTCAGCTCCGCGTAGGAGGCCTGGGCCGCGTTCACGTGCCCCGGCATGTCGATCTCCGGGACCACGTCCACGTACCGCTCCCCCGCGTACGCCACCAGGTCCCGGTACTGGTCCTTCGTCCAGTACCCGCCCGGCCCGCCGCCGACCTCGCTGCCGCCGCCGTACTCCGCCAGCCGGGGCCAGGAGTCGACCGCGATCCGCCAGCCCTGGTCGTCGGTCAGGTGCAGGTGCAGCGTGTTGACCTTGTACTGGGCCAGCTGGTCCACGTACCGCTTGACCTGCTCCGCCGTGAAGTGGTGGCGGGCGATGTCCAGCATGGCCCCCCGGTACGCGAACCGGGGCGCGTCGGTGATCTCGCCGCCGGGCACCGTCCCCGGACCGGCCACCGGCAGCAGCTGCCGCAGCGTCTGCCCCGCGTGGAAGAGCCCCGCCGGGGTGCGCGCGGTCAGCGTGACCCCGCCCGGGCCGGACTCCAGCCGGTACCCCTCGGCGCCGGTCGCCTGCGCCTGATCGTCGAGCCGCAGCCGGATCCCGTCGCCGTCGGCCCCGTCGACCACCGGCAGCGGGAGCCCGCTGGGGCCCCTGAGCTGCTCCGCGAGGATTTCGCCGACCCGCCGGACCTCCTCGCCGCCGCCCGGGCCGGTACGGATGACCGTGCCCGCGCCGACGGCGTACCCGGGGCCTTCGGCGCGTGCGGAGGCGGGCGCCGGCAGGAGCTGTGCGTAGGGGGCGAGGGCGGCCGGGCGGCCGTCCCCGGGTCTGGCGTCGGCCTCGGGGGACGCGGCGCAGGAGACGGCCGCGCCGAGGACGAGGAGTGTGCCGAGCGTGCGTCGCAGGACTCTCATAGGGCAGGTATAGGCCAACTGGCGTGCCAGGGCCGGTGCGAGAATCGATGGATGGCGGAAATCATCCAGAAGGACGGCACATGGACCTTCGACGGGGACGCGGTGCGGATCGTGCCCGGCCGCGACAAGGGGGTGGGGCTGCTGCGCCAGACGCTGGGCGAGGTGGTCGTCCCGCTGCGCGCGCTCGCCGGCATCAGCCACGAACCGGGCCGCAGGACCGGCCGGTTGAGGCTGAGGCTGCGTGACGGCGCCGACCCGCTGCTCCAGGTGACGGGCGGGCGGCTGCCTGAGGCCTCCGATCCGTACCGGCTGACGGTGGACGCGGACCGGACCGGGGTGGCGGAGTACTTCGTGGACGAGGTCCGCAACGCGCTGCTGCTGGACCAGGTGGACCCCGGTCCGGCGGACGCGTACCTGCTGCCGGGGCCGGCCGTGCCGATCACGGTGGCCGCGGGGGACGGGACGGTGGCCTTCGACGGCGACCGGGTCGCGCTGGACTGGAACTGGACGACGGAGGAGGCCAAGAGCTCCGGCGGGCCGCGCGAGTTCCGGGTCGCGGACCTGCGGGTGGTGGAGTGGTCCCCTTCGAAGGGCCTGGACAACGGATGGATCCGGTTCACGCTGGCGGGCGCCCCGGCGGCTCCCGCGCCCAAGTACGACCCGTACACGGTGGAGCTGTTCGGCTTCAAGAAGGACCCGCTGATGGCGCTGGTCGCGGCGGCCGTGGCGGTACGGATGCCCCATCCCCGGGGCGCCGCGGCCCCGGCCGAGCCCGTCCCGGCCCTGTCCAAGGCGCCGGTGCCCGAGCTGGCGGCCTCGGCCCCCGAGCCGGCGGCCCCGGAGGACCACGACGCCCTGCTGCGCCGGCTGCGCGAGCTCGGCGATCTGCACCAGGGCGGCATCCTCACGGCCGAGGAGTTCGCCGCGGCCAAGCAGGCCGTTCTGCGCCGTTTCTGACCCTTACCTTCACTCTTTCGTGAACGGATTTACGCCTTCCGCTGGTCTGGACCAGATGGATCCTGCCCGATTCCGGGCAGGATCTTTGCGTTCCCGGCCGTGGCCAGTCAGTATCTACGGGTGCTCGACCGCCGCCCGTCTCATGACGATCTCGTCGACCACCTGGTGCGCAGCACCGCGCTGCAGCGCGGCGAGGCCGCCCGGGTGGTGCTCGACGTACTCGCGTACTTCGACGAGACGACCGAGGAATTCGTGCGCCGCCGCCACCGTGAGCTCCAGTCCGGCGGCGCGGTCAACGCGGAGATCTTCGAACGGATCGCGGCCGAGCTGCCGCACCGCGCCGTGGCGCCGCCGGAGCTCTCGCTCCGGCAGCTGCGCCGCATCGTCTACGGCTGAGCGACAGGGCCGGCCGACGGCCAGGCGCGGCGACAACAGCGGCAAGGGCAACCGAACTTCAGGAGGGGCAAGACTTTATGTGCGGAATCGTGGGATACATCGGCAAGCGTGACGTGGCACCGCTGCTGCTGGAAGGCCTGCAGCGACTGGAGTACCGCGGGTACGACTCCGCGGGCATCGTCGTCAACAACCCGAAGTCCCCCGCGCTCAAGGTGGTCAAGGCCAAGGGCCGCGTCCGCGAGCTGGAGTCCCGGGTGCCCAAGCGCTTCGCGGGCACCACCGGCATCGCCCACACCCGCTGGGCCACCCACGGCGCGCCGAGCGACATCAACTCGCACCCGCACCTCGACGCCGAGAACAAGGTCGCCGTCGTCCACAACGGCATCGTCGACAACGCCGCCGAGCTCCGCGCCAAGCTGGAGTCCGAGGGGGTCGTCTTCGTCTCGGAGACCGACACCGAGGTCATCGTCCACCTGATCGCGCGCTCCCAGGCCGACACCCTCGAGGAGAAGGTCCGCGAGGCCGTCAAGGCGATCGAGGGCACGTACGGCATCGCCGTCATGCACGCCGACTTCGCCGACCGCATCGTCGTGGCCCGCAACGGCTCCCCGGTGATCCTCGGCATCGGCGAGAAGGAGATGCTCGTCGCCTCCGACGTGGCCGCGCTCGTCGCCCACACCCGCCAGGTCGTCACCCTCAACGACGGCGAGATGGCCACCCTCAAGGCCGACGACTTCCGCACCTACACCACCGGCGGCGCCACCACCACGGCCACGCCGGAGACCGTGGAGTGGGAGGCCGCCTCGTACGACATGGGCGGCCACGACACGTACATGCACAAGGAGATCTCCGAGCAGCCCGACGCGGTCGACCGCGTGCTGCGCGGCCGGATCGACGACCGCTTCAACACCGTGCACCTGGGCGGCCTGAACCTGGACCCGCGCGAGGCGCGCGGCATCCGCCGGGTCAAGATCCTGGGCTGCGGCACCTCGTACCACGCGGGCCTGATCGGCGCCGGCCTCATCGAGAGCATGGCCCGCATCCCCGCGGACGCCGAGCCGGCCTCCGAGTTCCGCTACCGCAACCCGGTCGTGGACCCCGACACCCTCTACATCGCGGTCTCCCAGTCCGGTGAGACGTACGACGTGCTGGCCGCCGTGCAGGAGCTCAAGCGCAAGGGCGCCCGCGTCCTCGGTGTCGTCAACGTGGTGGGCTCCGCGATCGCCCGCGAGGCCGACGGCGGCGTGTACGTGCACGCCGGCCCCGAGGTCTGCGTCGTCTCCACCAAGTGCTTCACCAACACGGTCGTGGCCTTCGCGCTGCTCGCCGTGCACCTGGGCCGGATCCGGGACCTGTCGGTCACCGACGGCAAGCGGATCATCGAGGGCCTGCGCAAGCTGCCCGCGCAGATCCAGGAGATCCTCGAAGGCGAAGAGGACATCAAGAAGCTGGCGGCCGAGTACGCCGAGGCCAAGTCGATGATGTTCATCGGCCGGGTCCGCGGCTACCCGGTGGCCCTGGAGGCCTCCCTCAAGCTCAAGGAGATCTCCTACATCCACGCCGAGGCCTACCCGGCCTCCGAGCTCAAGCACGGCCCGCTCGCGCTCATCGAGCCGGCGATGCCGACGGTCGCGATCGTCCCGGACGACGACCTGCTGGAGAAGAACCGCGCGGCGCTGGAGGAGATCAAGGCCCGCAGCGGCCGGATCCTCGCGGTAGCCCACCGCGAGCAGGAGAAGGCCGACCACACGATCCTCGTGCCCAAGAACGAGGACGAGCTGGACCCGATCCTGATGGGCATCCCGCTCCAGCTGCTGGCGTACCACACGGCCCTGGCCCTGGGCCGGGACATCGACAAGCCGCGCAACCTGGCGAAGTCCGTCACGGTCGAGTAGTCACACCTGCCCACCAGGCGAGCGGAACGGCCCCCGGGGATTCCCCGGGGGCCGTTCCCTTGCGTCCGCTTCCGAACGTCCGCTTCCGTACCCGCCTCAGCTCGCGGCGACCGCGCCGCGGCCGGAGGACTTGCCCAGTGCGGTGGGCCAGTGGGCCAGCGCCGCGGTGGCGCCGTACCAGAACATCAGCCCGGAGAGCGCGGCCACCCAGCCGGCGACCTTGCCGAGCCCGCCGCTGTCGGCGAAGGAACCGACCGCGAGGAGCAGCAGGGAGAGGGTGAGCAGGGCGTACGCGCCCTGGCCGAACAGTCCGCTCGCGGCGCTCATGGTGAGGGTCAGCGCGAGCAGGGCGAAGAGGACCAGGAACAGTCCGGCCGCATGTGCCGAAACCTTTCCGTCCGCTCCCGACGCCCAGGTGAACCAGAAGGCGCCGAGGCCCGCGAACGCGGTGCCGTTGAAGCCGTTGCCGCCGCGGAATTCGAGGACTCCGAGGACGAACAGGGCGAGACCGCCGACGTAGGTCGCGAGTGACACGGAGTTGGCGACGGACACGCCGCTGACGATCGCGGTGTGGCCGATACCGAATGCGAGAAGGGTGAGACCCAGGGCTATGTTCCCGAGGGTCGAAGTCGAGGCCGTGCTTCCCGCAGAGACACCATTGTCCACGGCGGGCTCCCTTCGATCTGCAGTTGTTTGCTGCGTCCCAGCAGCATTTATCTACCCTTTACATGGGGGTTCACAACCGCACGACCGACATACAGCGGGTTACGGAATGACAACAACCGGTCGCTGTGCGCGCTTGGCCAGCCGACCCGCCACGGAGCCGAAGATCCGGCCCACGATGCCGTGCGTCGAGCCCACCACGATGGCGTCCGCCGAGTACTCCCGGCCGACTTCCTCCAGCTCGTGGCAGATGTCCCCGCCCCGCTCCACCAGGATCCACGGCACCTCGGCGAGGTAGTCCGCGCAGGCGAGCTCCAGCCCCAGCACCTCGGTGCGGTGGTCCGGCACGTCCACGAAGACGGGCGGCTCGCAGCCGGCCCACACGGTGGTGGGCAGCCGGTTGGCCACGTGCACGATGATCAGGCCGGATCCGGAGCGGCGGGCCATCCCGATCGCGTACGCCAAGGCGCGCTCACTGGACGTGGAGCCGTCGAACCCCACCACGACCCCGTGCCGGAAGGCCGGGTCGCAGGGATGACGTGTCTGTTCCGCCGCGCGCAGGTCGCTCGACGTGTGGTCGGCGAGCGGTTTGCGCTTGCGGTCCGCGGGTTCGGGGAGTTCGTGACCGGCCATGGATGTCTCGGCGAAGAGGTCCTCGGGGGAAGGGACAAGGCGGCGTGGCGGCTATGAGCGGATGCGACGATTGAAAAAACGACGACTCTGGGTGACGGAGCTCTGTCCGGGAAGCATCTTCCCAAGCCCTTACCCACCAGGGTACGGCGACACTCCTATCCTGCACAGGGCATGCCGCCCTTGGAGAGCGTCCCAGGGAGCATGCCGGAGCGAGGGCTCCTTGGCAATGGCCGCTGTCCCCTACAGCCAGTGACGAGTTGCCGCACCAGCCACGCGCGCGCCACCCGTGCGCGCAGTGACCGAGCCCGGCCGCGCGCCGTTGGACAGGCGTCCGACCGTCCAGGAAGAGCCCGCAGGGAGCACGCCGTGCCCGGCCATCCGGTCCACCCCGTCCAGCCCGCTCAGCCGACCCGCTCCGCCCGGTCCGCCCGGTCCGCCCGGTCCGCCCGGCACGCCGGCACGACGCCCTACTTCACGCCCGCTCGCCTTCACCCGTCCGTGCGCTCGGCGAGACGCCCCCATGACGACCCCGCGGGTGACGTGGTCCGTTGGGCCGCCTTCAGCTGCCTGCTCGTTCCCGTGGTGCTCGTCGTGTACGGAACCTCCTTCGGCGGGGCCGCCGTCGCGACCCTCGGGCTGGTCGCGGTCACGGCGGTGTGCCGGGCGATGCTGCGCTACTCGGAGAAGGCGGAGCGGGCCGCCCTGGTTCCGGCGGAGGACCGGCTGCCGCCAGGCCGGCGCCGCCGGCATTCGCGCGCCGGGAGCGGGTCCGGGAGCCGCGGCTGTCACACGTCCGGTGGAATCTCCCCCGAGGACTGACTGATTCGTACACCCACACCCGCACGTTTTCAGCCAACTTCCCGGAACAGTGCCGGTCTTGCCGGAATGCCCCCTCAACCCCCCTACCACCAGCGACGACAGCGGCGAGGGGGCTCCGAGACCCTACGGGTACTGGCCATGGCCGGAGGGCGCGCTTCCCACTCCGGTAGCGGAGTGGAAGGCTTCCTGATCGAATGCTTTTCGCCAAGTTGCCAAGTCGACATAGCGCTGCGTGCTGAACTTGTCACGCCGACACCACGGGACGCAGTAGATTCGATCATGTATTTACGGCGGGGGATCCACGTGCAAGGCCGAGGGGAAACGTGCAGGTGCGACCAGACCAAGGAGTCGCGACACCCAAGGGGGGCTTAGCCATGAGCCAGGATTCCACCGCCGTCGTCGCGGACGCCGGCAGGAAGCTCGCGGGGCGTCGCCGCAGGGAGATCGTCGCGGTGCTGCTGTTCAGCGGCGGCCCGATCTTCGAGAGCTCCATTCCACTTTCCGTGTTCGGCATCGACCGGCAGGACGCGGGAGTTCCACGCTATCGACTGCTCGTCTGCGCCGGGGAGGACGGTCCGCTGCGGACCACCGGCGGACTCGAGCTCACCGCGCCGTACGGGCTGGAGGCGATCGCCCGGGCAGGCACGGTCGTCGTTCCGGCCTGGCGCTCGATCACTTCACCGCCGCCTCCGGAGGCGCTCGACGCACTGCGTCTGGCGCACGAGGAGGGCGCCCGGATCGTCGGACTGTGCACGGGGGCCTTCGTGCTCGCCGCCGCCGGTCTGCTGGACGGCCGGCCCGCCACGACGCACTGGATGTACGCGCCGACGCTGGCCAAGCGGTACCCGTCCGTCCATGTCGATCCGCGCGAGCTGTTCGTCGACGACGGTGACGTGCTCACGTCCGCGGGCACCGCGGCCGGAATCGATCTGTGCCTGCACATCGTGCGCACGGACCACGGCAGCGAGGCGGCCGGGGCACTGGCCCGCCGGCTCGTCGTCCCGCCGCGCCGCACGGGTGGCCAGGAGCGCTATCTCGACCGGTCGCTGCCGGAGGAGATCGGCGCAGACCCGCTGGCCGAGGTCGTCGCCTGGGCCCTGGAGCACCTCCACGAGCAGTTCGACGTGGAGACGCTCGCGGCCCGCGCGTACATGAGCCGGCGCACGTTCGACCGCCGGTTCCGCTCGCTGACCGGCAGCGCGCCGCTCCAGTGGCTGATCACCCAGCGGGTGCTCCAGGCCCAGCGGCTGCTGGAGACCTCCGACTACTCGGTCGACGAGGTCGCCGGGCGCTGCGGGTTCCGCTCGCCGGTCGCCCTGCGCGGGCACTTCCGGCGGCAGCTGGGGTCCTCCCCGGCCGCCTACCGCTCGGCCTACCGGGCGCGCCGGCCGCAGGCCGAGGTGTCCCAGGTCACGGAGATGTCGGGGGGCCCGGTGCCGCACCAGCGCACCCCGCAGCCCCAGCGGGCGGCGGCGGCCCTGGCCGCGGCCGGCCCGACGGTGACCGAGCTGTACGCCCCGAACCGGGTCCTGCGCGAGCACGCGTAGCTCCCGCCACGGGCACTGCCTGACGGAGGTCCCCCGCATCGGTCACCACCGAAGCGGGGGACCTTCCGCGTAATCCGCATAAGCTGGGCCGCATGAACGATCGCATGGTGTGGATCGACTGCGAGATGACCGGGCTCTCGTTGACGGACGACGCACTTATCGAGGTGGCCGCACTGGTCACCGACTCGGAGCTCAACGTGCTCGGCGAAGGCGTGGACCTCGTGATCCGCCCGCCGGACGCGGCCCTGGAGACCATGCCCGACGTGGTGCGCGAGATGCACACCGCCTCCGGATTGCTCGACGAGCTGGCCGGCGGGATCACCCTCGCGGACGCCGAGGCACAGGTCCTGGCATACGTACGGGAGCACGTGAAGGAGCCCCGCAAGGCGCCGCTCTGCGGAAACTCGGTCGGTACCGACCGCGGATTCCTGCTGCGCGACATGCCCGCGCTGGAGAGCCACCTGCACTACCGGATCGTGGACGTGTCCTCGGTCAAGGAGCTGGCGCGCCGCTGGTACCCGCGGGCGTATTTCAACAGTCCGCCGAAGAACGGCAACCATCGGGCACTCGCGGACATCAAGGACTCCATCGCCGAGCTGCGCTACTACCGGGAGGCGGTCTTCGTCCCGCAGCCCGGGCCCGACTCGGACACCGCCCGGGCGATCGCCGCCAAGCACACCCTGTCCGCCGAATAGGACCCGGCGGGAGCCTCCGGAGACGGGGCGGGGGAAAGGGGGGCGCGAGCACCCTTCCGGACCCTGTACCCTTTTCTTCGGCCGGTCGGTTTTCCGACCGGACATGGTGGGTGTAGCTCAGCTGGTAGAGCACCTGGTTGTGGTCCAGGTGGCCGCGGGTTCAAGTCCCGTCACTCACCCTGCGAGAGGGCCCCGATCCGCGGAAGCGGACCGGGGCCCTCTGCGTTTTCCTCACATCTGAGCGCCCCTTTAAGATCGTTTGAAGACGGCCTGACCTGGCCGTCTGCACGAAACAGCTGGGGGGCTGCGCATGCTGGAAGCGTTGGGACTCGATGGGGACGTGGAGTCCGTGTACCGGGGCATGCTGGCGGATCCGTCGGGAGGGCTGGTCGAACTGGGCACCCGCCTCGCCCTCCCGGAGGCCCGCGTACGGGACGCGCTGGACCGGCTCGTCGACCTGAACCTCCTGACCTCCTCGCGCGAGAGCTCGGGCGGGCTGCGCGCCGTCAGCCCCGAGGTGGGTCTGGAACTGATCCTGCGCCGCCAGGAGGAGGACCTGGCGCGGCGCCAGCAGCAGCTCGCCGCGAGCAAGGCGGCGGCCGCGCAGGCCATCGCCGAGTACGCCGACCTGCGGCCGAACACGGAGACCGACGGCACCGAGCGGCTCGTGGGGATCGACGCCATCCAGAGCCGACTTGAGGTCCTCACCCAGGACCTCTCCGAGGAATGCCTCGCGATCATCCCGGGCGGGGCCCAGTCGCAGGCCAGCCTCGACGCATCACGCCCGCTGGACGAACGGGCCATGGCCCAGGGCGTCGAACTCCGGGCCGTCTACCAGGACAGCGCCCGCAACGACCCGGCCACGCTGGGCTACGCCCAGTGGACCACCGAGCGCGGCGGCCAGGTGCGCACGAGCCCGATGCTGCCGCCGCGGCTGCTGGTCTTCGACCGGACGACCGCCATCGTCCCGATCGACCCGGCCAACTCCCGGCTCGGCGCGCTGTGCACGACGGCGCCCGGCATCGTCGCCTCGCTGATCACGCTGTTCGAGCAGACCTGGGAGACCGCGGTACCGCTCGGCGCCGACCTCAAGCAGCCGGCGCAGGACGGCATCACCGCCGGCGAGCGGGAGCTGCTGAAACTGCTGGCTTCCGGGCTGACGGACGAGGCCGCCGGCAAGCGCCTGGGCGTCTCGCTGCGCACCGTACGCCGCCAGATGGCCGGCCTGATGGAACGCCTGCACGCCACGAGCCGGTTCGAAGCCGGCCTCAAGGCAGCCCAGCGCGGCTGGCTGTAACCGCACGCGTCGCCCACGCCACCTCCGGCTAGTGCTGTGGCCGGAAAGGTTTGCCGGTTCGCGACGTCCGGTGCGGTGCATCGCGAGGCGGAGGTCCGCGGCTCGTACTGGACGTACTCGCGCGGTCCGACAACGCTGGGGACACCACCCAGCGGTAGCTGGGGGACGAGGTGCCGTACTGGGCATCGTGAGGCGGTGAACCTTTCCGGTCACAGCCCTAGCGGCGGCGTTGGCCCGCGTAGAGGAGGGTTGCGGCGGTCAGGGCGTAGAGGCCGGCGGTGATGCCCAGGCCGACGGGATCGACGGCGCGGTTGTCCGTGGCCTCGACCCACGGGTCCAGGCCGCCCAGCCGGTCCTTGAAGAGGACGACGCGCCGTCCCGTCGCGAACTGGCCGTGGCAGTTCTGGATGTCCCCCAGCTCCGCGCGGCTCCCCTCGTCGTCGAGGACCCGGCAGAAGTGCCGTACGTCGCCCTTGACGTTGACCCGCTCCCCCGCCTCCACGACCACCGCGCCCGTGCTCTCGCCGAGCTGCTTGAGGTACGTCTCGTTGAGGTTGGACCCGGCGAACAGCCCCAGCGCGAACACGGCGAAGCCCACCAGGGTCGCGGCGCCCGCCCTCTTCCAGGCCGAGCCCGCCACGATCGGACCCGCTGCCGCGGCGGCGAGAACGATCAGGACTCCGACCCACAACATGCCGTAGGGGTACTGGCTGACGAAGCCGCCCACCGTGGCCGCCGTGGGAATCAACGCGGCCCAGAACAGTGTGTTCGCCGTCCGCCGCGGCCGCACGGCCACGGCCCCTTCCTGACTCCCCGCTATACCGCTCTGCATCCCGACACCCTAGGGGGTGCGGAAATCCTCCGCGTGGTCACGGGCCCAGACTTCGAACGTGCGGGCCGGGTGGCCGGTGAGGTGCTCGACGGCGTCGGTGATCTCGACCGGGAGCCCGTCACTGGCAGCCCAGTAGTCGAGGAGCGCGTCGGCGTACGGGCCGGATATGTACCCGTCGACCTCGGCCTTCCACTGCTCGGCGGTGACGGACTCGAACGGTATCGGGGTTCCCAGGACCCCGCCGAGTATCGCGAGTTGGGTCGCGAACGTCAGCGGCTGCGGCCCCGTCAGGTGGTACGCGCGGCCGGCGAGGGCCGGGTCGGTGAGGACGGCGAACGCGGCCTCGGCGAGGTCGGTCTCATGGACCGGGTCGCAGTACGCGCCCGGGTACGGCAGGTGCACCGGGCGGCCGGACTTCAGCGACCAGGCCCAGCCCAGGGCATTGCTCGCGAAGGAGCCGGGGCGCAGCAGGGTGGTGCGCAGCGGGGAGGCCAGCAGGGCCTCTTCGACGGCGAGATGAGAGGCGGCCAGCGGGCTGTCGGCGGCGCCGGGGGCGAGCACCGAGGAGGAGGACAGGAGCACGACGTGCTCGACTCCGGCGGTGACCGCCTCCTTGACGAAGGCGTCGATGGCGGAGGCCTCGGCGTAGAGGAAGACGGACCGGACTCCGGCCAGGGCGCCCGGGAAGGTCGCGGGATCGCTGAGATCGCAGCGGACGGTGTCTGGTGTGTCCGGCTCGCGGGAGGCGAGGCGGTGGGGAATGCCGCGGGCGGCGAGGAGGGAGACGAGGCCGCGGGCGACGGAGCCGCGGGTACCGGTGACGAGGATCGACATGGCGGGTTCCTGCTTCCTGTGCGTCTTCGTGGTCGTGTTCGTGTTCGTAAGCACGGGTACGGCGCCCACGCTAGGATTGATACGTGGCACAGATTCTGCACGATAAATATTCTGCGTCACACAGATAAATTTCAGGCATGGAGAAGCCGATGTCAACCGATTCCCCTCGTTCGAGTGACGGCGCCCGCGATGAGTGGAGCCGCGCCGAGCTGCTCGCACGCATCGTCACAGAGAGCCAGCGGCACTACGCCGACTACTCGCTCTTCGCCCAGGCGATGGCCGACCACGTCGGCCTGCACCCCACCGACATGCAGTGCGTCGGGCTCCTCGACATGGAACCGGGCCCCGTCAGCACCGGGGACATCGCCCGCCTCACCGGCCTGACCTCCGGCTCCGCCACCCGCCTCGTCGACCGGCTGGTCAAGGCCGGGATCGTCGAACGCCTCGCCGACCCGCACGACCGGCGCCGCTCCCTCGTCGCCCTCGCCCCCGAGGCCCGCCAGCGGATCGGCGAGGCCTGGGACACCCCCGGCCGGGCCTTCGGCGCCGTCCTGGAGAGCTACTCCGACTCCGAACTCGCCGTCATCGCCGACTACCTGCACCGCGCCGCCGAGGTCGGCAGGGCCCAGGCCCGGCGCCTGAACTCCGGCGGCTGAGCTCCGGCGCCGGCCCCACGAAGCGCCGTCGGCGGCCGCACACGTGGCGGCCGCCGAGCGGTTAAGGGCGCGTACGCGTGCTCAGCGCCGCGCGCTCTCCAACTGCGACAACCCCTTCGCCAGGTCGTCCGCGTTCATCACCGGGCTGATCTCGATCTCGGCGTTCAGCTCGGCGAACAAGCCTTCGAGCAGCGGCGGCATATCCGCGCTGTCCTGCATGTCGAAGACCATCCAGCAGGTCCGCACGCCCTCGGAGGGACCGAAGTACGCGGCCTCCGGCTTGATCTTGTCCATGAGCTTCTTCATGGCCTGGGGCATGGCGCCGGTCTTGATGGCCTCATTGCCGGCCGGTGTGTCGATATGGGCCCGGAGCATGACTCTCATGCCTGACTCCTTCCGTCAGGCCCACACTCGGCGGGTCCACCCGGACCGGCAACATCTCCTCGCCCATCCGGGCCGGGCTCCGGTGCCGCCCCGCCCCCGCCCGCCCCGGGAAGAGCTCAGTCGCCCGCCGTCCCGCCCTGGATGTGGAAGTTGAAGTCCGTGTGCCCGAGGGCGCCCATCATGCGGAGCCAGATGGGCAGGAGCATCTCCGTCCCCCGGGCCGTCTCGATGCCGCCGAGGTCGAGGACGCTCCCCTCCGGCCAGCCGAAGGAGTACAGCAGTTCGCGTACGGACTTCTTGGCGTCGGCGTCCTCTCCCGACAGGAACACGGTGTGCTCGCCCGGCACCCGCGCCGGCTCGACCATGACCCGGCAGTTCATCGTGTTCAGCGTCTTGACCACCCGCAGCCCCGGGAACGTCCGCTGGAGCAGTTCGCCCAGGCTGTCGTCGTTCACCGGATCGAGGGTGGGCGGGAACCCCCGCGAGAAGTCCAGCGGGTTGGCGATGTCGATCAGCACCTTCCCCTCCAGGTGCGCGGCGTCCGCCTCCGTCAGGGCGGCGACGCTGACCTGCCCGCCGGTGGCGTTGACCAGGACGTCCCCCTGCCGGGCGGCATCGGGGAACGGGGCGAGGCCGGCCTGCGGGTGGGCCTCCTGCCATTCGGCGTACTCGGTACGGGCGAGGGTGGCCCCGGGGTCCCGGGTGCCGATGACCACCTCGTGCCCGAGCGAGAGGAGGCGGGCGGCCACCGTACGGCCGACGATGCCGGTGCCGAGGACTGCGTAGCGCATGACCGGTTCCATTCCGTTGGGGAAGGGACGAAGGACGACCAACAACCCCGTACGGTACGCGTCAGCCGCGCCGCTTGCGCCGGCTCACCCGGCGCGACCGTACGCCGCCCGACCCGCCCCGCGCCCGGTCGTCCAGGGCGATCCACACCCTGACCTCGGTCCCTCCGAGCATCGACCGCCCGATCCGCACGTCGCCGCCCGTCGATTCCGCGACCCGGCGCACGATGTCCAGCCCGAGCCCCGTCGAACCGTCCCGCCCGCCGTCGTTGCCGCGCCGCAGCGCCGCGTCCGGATCGGCGATCCCGGGGCCCGCGTCCGAGACGAGCACGATCACCGCGTCCCCCGCGTCGTGGACGTCCACCGCGAACGGGGTGCCCTCCGGGGTGTGCCGGAACACGTTGCCGAGCAGGGCGTCGAGCGCGGCCGCGAGCTCCGGCCGGGCGACCGGGAGCCGTACGGTACGGTCCACGCCCGCGAGCCGCACCTCGCGGCCCTCGTCCTCCGCCAGCGCCGACCAGAAGGCCATCCGGTCGCGGATCACCTCCGAGGCGTCGCAGCCCGCCCCCGCCCCGCCGCCCGCCGCGGCCGCCGGCGCGCGCTGTTCACGAGCGGTACGGATGATCGTGTCGACCTCCCGTTCCAGCTGCTCCACCGCCGCCCGCGTCTGCTCCGCCGCCGGCCCGTCCCCGAGCGAGGCCGCGTTGAGCCGCAGCACCGTCAGCGGCGTCCGCAGCCGGTGCGAGAGGTCGGCGGCCAGCTCCCGCTCGTTGGCGAGGAGTTCCACCACCTGGTCCGCCATCGAGTTGAACGCGACCGCCGCCGAGCGGAGTTCCTTCGGCCCGTCCTCCGGCACCCGCGCCCCCAGCCGGCCCTCGCCCAGCTGGTGCGCGGCGTCCGCGAGCCGCTCGGCCGGCCGCACCAGCCGGGCGCCGAGCCGGTCGGCGACCGCCACCGAGCCCACGATCAGCGCCAGTCCGACGCCCGCGAGGACCACCCAGGCCGTCGCGACGCCGTTGCTGACCTCGCTCTCCGGTACGAAGACCTCCACGACGGCGATGTCCCCCGAGCCCAGGGCGGTCGGCTGGAGCAGCGCCGAACCGCCCCCGGACAGCCGGGCCGTCATGGCCCGCCCCATCCGCCGGGTCTCCTCCACGGCGTGCGCCCCGGCCCGCGTGGTGCCGATCTCCACCGGCTCGCTGCCGCCGATCGCGGGCACGTGGACCGCCATCCGCCGGGCCGCGCCCATCTGCGTGGACTCGACGGCCTTGCGCAGCTGCCCCGGGTCGGTGGTGATGGACAGGGTCGGCCCGATCGTGGCGGCCTGCCGCTCGGCGTTGGAGAAGGCCCGGTCCCTGGCCATCTCCTGGACGACGAGCCCGAGCGGTACGGCGAAGGCCACGACCACCATGGCCGTGACCGCGAGGCACACCTTGACCAGCGCCCATCTCACTGCGGCGGCTCCAGCTTGACGCCGACCCCCCGCAGGGTGTGCAGGTACCGCGGCCGCGCGGCCGTTTCGCCCAGTTTGCGGCGCAGCCAGGACAGGTGCACGTCGATCGTCTGGTCGTCCCCGTACGACTGCTGCCAGACCTCGGCGAGCAGCTCGCGCCGGGCCACCACCACCCCGGGCCGCCCGGCGAGGAAGGCCAGCAGGTCGAACTCCCGCCGCGTGAGGTCGAGTACGGCCCCGTCCAGCTCGGCCTGGCGCCGCAGCGGATCGATGGACAGCCCGCCCACCCGCAGCACGCGCGAGGGCGGCTCGGCGCCGGCGGCCGCGCGGGCGCGGCGCAGCACGGCGGACATCCGGGCGGAGAGGTGTTCCACGGAGAAGGGCTTGGTCAGGTAGTCGTCGGCGCCGTCGTTGAGGAGCCGGACGATCTCGGCCTCGTCGTCGCGCGCGGTGGCGATGATCACCGGTACGTCGGTGATGCCGCGCAGCATCTTCAGCGCCTCCGACCCGTCGAGGTCGGGCAGCCCGAGGTCGAGGATGACCACGTCGAACCGGTGGTGGGCGACCTCGCGCAGCGCCTCCAGGGCCGTACCGACGCTCCGCACGGTGTGCGAGGCCTCGGTCAGGTGCCGGATCAGGGCGGAACGTACGAACTGGTCGTCCTCGACCACGAGCACACTTGCCATGGCCCGCACCGTAGTCCATTCGGGGGACCCGCCGGGGTGTCGGGCCGCCTCCCGGACGGGTGGTGCAGTATGTGCCCTGATGCACCGAGGACTTGTTCACGCACTCGCCTGGACGCTGGCGACCGGGGCGGCGGTGACGCTGTCCTGGTGGGGCGTGCACACGGTCATGTCCGGAACGGCCTACGATCCGCCGCTGGCGGTGCCGCTCACCACGCAGCCGCTGTCCTCCTCGACGCACCGCGCGGCGGCGCCCTCGACGCCGCCGCCCTCGGACGCGCCGTCCCCGTCCGCCGCCTCCCCCTCGGCTTCGCCCTCCACCGGCGCCTCCCCCGCGCAGCCCCCGCAGAAGGCGGCCCCGCCGAGCCCGCGCCAGGACGAGCAGCGGGGCGACGGCGGGGACCAGGGCAACGTGAAGGCCTATCCGGTCACGGGTGGCCGGGTGGTCTTCGACCTCGGTACGTCCTCGGCCGAGCTGGTCTCGGCGACGCCGGACGCCGGCTGGCAGATGCAGGTGTGGAAGCAGCCGTACTGGATCCGGGTCACCTTCACGAAGGCGGGCCGGGAGATGTCGGTCTTCTGCACCTGGAACGACCACCCGCCGATGGTGGAGACGTACGAGGGCTAGAGTGCGGCCTGCGGATCAGGCCATGACGGTGATGTTCGTCGCCTGCGGACCCTTCGCACCCCTGCTGACGTCGTACTGGACCCGCTGGTTCTCCTGGAGCTCCTTGAAGCCGGTCCCCTGGATCTCGCTGTAGTGGGCGAAGACGTCCGCGCTGCCGTCCTCGGGCGCGATGAACCCGAAACCCTTCTCGGCGTTGAACCACTTGACGGTGCCGTTGGCCATGTCCGTGTCTCCCTGCTGCCTGCTGATGTCCGCTCGCCCCGGCGGGGCGCTCGACTCGCAGACATACCCGCCCGCGGGGTGTTCGGAGCGCAAGGTCATCCGTACGAGGGCGTGTCGCGACGGGTCGCGTTCCCCTCGGTCCCTCAGCGGAAGACCGAGGGCGGGGGCTCCGGCGAGGCCACCGCCGAGGCGTCCGCGACGGGGGACGCGCCGCCCGCGAAATCGGCGAGGGCCCGCCCCTGCTCCACCCGGCCGGGATGCGGGTCGCTCGCGACCCGGCGGGTGAACTCGGCGACCGGCAGCTCCCGGTCGGCGGCCACCAGCACCGCGTTGCCGAACCGTTTCCCCCGCCACACCACCGGGTCTGCGGCCAGCGCCAGGTGCTCGAAGCGCGACGCGGCCGTCGCGATCTGCCCCTTGAGGTGCGCGAGCGGCGGACCGTCCGCGAGGTTGGCCACGTACCAGCCGCCCGGAGCGAGGGCCCGCCGTACGTCGTCCAGGAACTCGGCGCTCGTCAGGTGCGCCGGGGTGCGCGCGCCGCTGAACACGTCCGCGATCACCAGGTCGGCCCAGCCGTCCGGAACCTTGGCCAGGCCCGCCCGCGCGTCCACCGCCCGGACCCGGACCCGCGCCTGCGGGTCCAGCGGCAGGTGTTCCCGTACGAAGGCCACCAGGGCGGCGTCGATCTCCACGACCTGCTGGGTCGAGCGGGGCCGGGCGGCGGCCGTGTAGCGCGCAAGGGTGAAGGCGCCGCCGCCCAGGTGGACCACGTTCAGGGGCTGCCGGGCGGGCGCCACGAGGTCGATGAGGTGGCCGATCCGGCGCTGGTACGCGAAGTCGAGGTACCCCGGATCTCCCAGGTCCACATGCGACTGCGGGGCTCCGTCGATGAGCAGCGTCCAGGCCCGGGCGCGCTCCCGGTCCGGAGCCAGCTCCGCCGTGCCGCCGTCCACCTGCCCGACGACCGCCTCGGAGCCCGCGCTCCCGCTCGCGCTCGCGCGCCCGCGCTGCTTGCCGCTGCCGCTGCCCTTGCTGCCCTTGCCTGCCACCACCCCATTGTCGCCGGTCAGCGGCAGTTGTCCGCCGCCTCGATCAGGCGGGCGGCCTCGCCGAGCGCGGCGCGCAGCACCTCCGGGTCGGTGACCGGACCGACGGCCTCCGGGGGGAGCAGCCAGCCGGTGTCCCCGGCGGTGGGCGAGACGTCGCCGAAGCGCATCCCGCGTCCGTTGGTCTGGGTGCAGGCGCTGCCCGGCATGTCCCAGGCGTCGGCGGTGCCGGGCGGGACGAGGAAGCCGAGGGTGTCGCCGGAGCCGTCGTGCAGCACCGGGCCGACCCCGCCGGGCAGGCCGGCGGCGCGGCGGATGATGTCCACGGCCTCCAGGCCCTGCCGGGTGGGCACGGTCACCAGGTCCGGCGCCTCTACCGGAGCGACCGCCACGGCAGTCGCGGCCGGGACGGGGGTCGCGCCCGAAGACGCGGGCGCGGTGTTCATTCCAGTGCTCTCCATGCCGCCCTCCACCAAGGGAACCCCTCCTCGATCCGCGTACGAGCGGGGCGGGAGTCAGCTCACACCCCGCACGGGGCTCAACGCGCGAAAACGTCAACGGGTGCGGTGGCAAGACGCTGCAAAGGATGGCACTTCATGGCGGATCGCGGGTGAGATATCCCTTTTGTAGCCAAACACCGCATCAACCGCCCGCCTCTGGCGGTACGTTCATGCGCGCCGGACCCGGCTCCATCCCGCGGAACCGGCGGTGCGTCCCTTGCCAGAGAGGCCACGTCCATGGCGGCGTTCCCCCACTCACCCAATCAGACGTTCCGGCGGCTGCGCGGCCGGCACTCCCCGGCCGAGTTCGCGGCCATGGTGCGCCGGGCCGCGAAGGAGATCGGAGAAACGGTTTCCTGCGACGCCCGCTACATCGGCCGGGTCGAGTCCGGCGAGATCCGCTGCCCCAATTACGCCTACGAGCGGGTCTTCCTGCACATGTTCCCCGGCCGGACCCTGGCCGATCTGGGCTTCTCCCCGCGCGAGGCGGTCCGCGGCCGGTCCGCGCAGCGCTCCGCCCCTTTCACCCACAAGGAGAGCGACGTGCTGCGTCGCGCGTTCATGGCGGGCGGTTCCGCGACCGTGGCGGCCGCCACGATCGGCTTCACGCTGCTCGGGGACACCCGCCGGCCGCCCACCCGGGCCGGTGAGTCCGAGGCCGCCGCGGTCGAGGAGGCCGTGCGCCAGATCCGGCTGCTGGACGACCGGCACGGGGCCGACGCCCTGTACCGCAAGGCCGCCGAACCCCTGCGCACCGCCTACGCGCTGCTGGACGCGGGGGCCTCCCGGCAGTCCACCGAGGACCGGCTGCACGCGGGCGCCGGCGAACTGGCCATCTCCGTGGGCTGGCTGGCGCACGACTCCGGCCGCTTCGACGACGCCCGCTCGCACTACGCGGAGGCCCTCGCCACGGCCCGGGTCTCGGGGGACGCGGGCCTGGAGGCGCACGCCTTCAGCAACATGGCCTTCCTGGCCCGGGACTGCGGCCGGCCCCGGGAGTCCGTACGGGCGGCCCAGGCGGGCCGCCGCGCCGCCCGCTCCCTCGGTTCCCCGCGGCTGCTGTCGCTGCTCGCGCTGCGCGAGGCGGGCGGCTGGGCGGGACTGGCCGACCGCAAGGCCTGCGAAGAGGCGCTGACCCGGGCGCACACGGAGTTCTCCCGCGGCACGGCGGCAGCGGACCCGGAGTGGATGTCCTTCTTCGGCGAGGCCGAACTGGAGTCGCTGGAGTCGCGGTGCTGGGCGGCCCTCGGGGAGTATGCCCGCGCGGCCCGGCACGCCCGCCGCGCGGCGGACCTCCAGGATCCGCACTTCGCCCGGAACGTGGCCCTCTACACGGCCGAGCTGGCCGACGACCTGGCCCGCGCGGGCGCCCCGGACGAGGCGGCCTGGGCGGGCGGACGGGTCCTGGACCTGCTCACCGAGGTCCAGTCCACCCGGATCCAGTCGATGCTCTCGGGCACGGCCCGCGCCCTGGTCCCGCACCAGCGCAGCCCCCGGGTCGCGGCCTTCCTGACCCGCCACGCGACGGTCTGACCGCGCGACCGCCCCGGCTACCCCGGCTACCCCGGCTACCCCGGTTGCCCCGGCTACCGACTGCCCCGACCGTCCGACCACCCCGGCCGGGCGGTCACCTCCGCCGCGCGGCCACCCGATCGGCCGGCCACCCGATCGGCCGCCCGGCCGCCCGGCCGACGCGCTCAGCCGCCGACGTACTCGTAGACCCCGCCGTCCGGGTGCCGGAGCACGGCCCGCCGCCCGTTCGGCGTTTCGGCGGCCGCGGCGACGAGCTCGGCACCGGCCGCCCCGGCCTGCGCGACGGCCGCGTCCAGGTCCGCCACGCCCAGGGTCGCCGACACCCCCGCGAACCGCTCGGCGACCGCGTCCGGTCCGGTGAAGAGGAGGAAGGGGCCGACGGCCGCCAGATCCAGACCGGCGAAAGCGAACCGGTTCGCCGGCTCTCCGGTCAGTTTCTCGTAGAACGCCCGGGCCGCGTCGAGGTCGGGGACGCGCCGCCGGATCACCACGGAATCGATCGTCATGGCCCCATCCCCGCATCCGCTCCGATCGCCCAACCGGCCTCCTCCGCAAGGGAGTTCACGACCGAGGAGCGTCCTCGGTCAGAGGTCCAGGTGGCCCGTGTCGTTCCAGCGCTCCAGGGCGGGGGCCCCGTACGCCCACCCCAGGACCGAGAGGGAGGTGGGCTCCAGCCGGATGCGGGCGCCGAAGGAGGCCTCCAGGCCGAGCCAGCGGGCGGCCAGGGTGCGCAGGATGTGCCCGTGGGCGAAGACCAGCACGTCGCGCTCCGCCGAGCGGGCCCAGGCGACGACCTCGTCGGCGCGGGCCGCGACGTCGGCCACGGACTCGCCGCCCGGGACCCCGTCGCGCCAGATCAGCCAGCCCGGGCGGACCGCCTGGATCTCCGCCGGGGTCATGCCCTCGTAGTCCCCGTAGTCCCACTCCATCAGCGCGTCCCACGGGTCCGCCTGGGCGCCGAAGCCCGCAAGGTCGCAGCTCTCGCTCGCGCGGACCAGCGGGCTGGTGCGGACCTCCACACCGGGCAGGCCGTTCCAGGGGGCGCGGGCCAGCCGCTCGCCGAGCAGCTTCGCGCCGCGCCTGCCCTCCTCCAGCATGGGCACGTCCGTGCGTCCGGTGTGCTTGCCGAGCTGGGACCACGCCGTCTGGCCGTGCCGGGCCAGGAGGATGCGGGGGGCCATGGGGAACTCTCCCGGTAAGTAGTGGTTCGTACGACTTCGGGCGATTGCGTCGTCCATCCATCATCCATCACATGAACACCAGGCAACCCACTCCGTCGCACAAGCGTCCTACCGCGTATGACTGATCGGCAGAAGCCCACCCGGTGGTGGGCCGAACTGCTGCTCCTGGGGCTCGTCTACGGCGCGTACACCGGTGGCAGACTCCTCGCCAGGGGCGACGTGCACCTCGCCGTCGGCCACGGACTCTCGATCCTGCGGACCGAGGAACTGCTGGGGCTCGACTTCGAACGGCCGCTCAACCGGCTGTTCTCGCAGCAGGGGCTGCTCGGGATACCCGCCGACTTCGTCTACGCCTCCCTGCACTACCTCGTCACCCCGGCCGTGCTGGTCTGGCTGTACCTGCGCCGGCCGCGGCACTACCGCAGCGCCCGTACGTGGCTCGTCGTCTCCACCCTCCTCGGGCTCGTCGGCTTCACCCTGATGCCCACCTGCCCGCCCCGGCTGCTGGACGCCGCGCAGGGGTTCACCGACACGATGGCCCAGTACAGCGCGTACGGCTGGTGGGGCGCCGAGGCCAGCGCGCCGCGCGGGCTCGGGGGCCTGACCAACCAGTACGCGGCCATGCCGAGCCTGCACGTCGGCTGGGCCCTGTGGTGCGGGGTCCTGCTGTGGCGGCACGGGCGCCACCCGCTGCTGCGCGGGCTCGGCATCGCCTATCCCGCCGTCACCGTGCTCGTGGTCATGGGCACCGCCAACCACTACTTCCTGGACGCGGTCGCCGGCGCCGCCGTGATGGCCGCCGGGTACGCGATCGCGCGCCGGCTGTCCGCGCGAGCGAACCGGCCGGGAGCGCAGGCGGGAGCCCGAGCAGCCGGTTTCCGCGGTACCGCCCCGATTGTCAGTGGCGGATGGGACACTTCCGCCCGTGAGCTCCTACCCGCCCAGCGGCCCGCCTCCGACGAAGACACTGCGGCAGCGGCTCGCTGACCTGCGCGGCCCCGCCGTGCCGCCCCGCCCGCTCGACGCCCGCGCGTTGGCGGCGCTCGCCGCCAACCCCGGATGCGGCAGACGAGCCCTGCTCGACGGCGCGGGCGTGGACAAGACCGCCCTCGCCGCGGCCCTCGGCTCGCCCGCCCCCTTCGGCCAGTCGCAGTTCGCGATCGTCCGCGGGAACTCCTTCGAGGCCCGGGTCAAGGGCGACGGCGGCGCCGAGCTCCTGCGGCTCGTGCACGAGCACCTCGGCGCCGGCGCCGAGCCCCCCGGCCCGGGTGCCCGCGTCCCCGACCTGACCGCCGCCGGGCCCGAGGGCCGCGCCGCCCGCACCGCGCTCGCGCTGCGCGAGGCGACCGCCGCCGGGGTCGCCTCCGGTGCGTGGACCCTGCTGGACCACCCGATGCTGGCCCTGGAGGTGGCGGGCTCCCCCGCCTATCTGGAGCCGGACGCCGTCGTGGTGCATCCCGACGGCCGCTGGACCGTCGTGGAGATCAAGTCGTTCCCGATGATCGACGGAGCGGCCGACGCCGCGAAGGTGGGCGCCGCCGCCCGGCAGGCCGCCGTGTACGTCCTGGCCCTGGAGAAGACCGCCGGGAAGCTGGCCTCCGCGGTGGTCGGGCACACCGCGCTGCTCGTCTGCCCCAAGGACTTCTCCAACCTGCCCGCCGCCGCGCCCGTCGACATCCGCCGCGAGCGGGCCGTGACCCGCCGCCAGCTGGAGCGGCTGACCCGGGTCGAGGAGCTGGCCGCCGCCCTGCCCGAGGGGATCAGCTTCGACCCGGCGCGCCCCGCCGAGGAGCTGACCGAGGCGGTCGCGGCCGTCACCGCCGCGTACGCCCCCGAATGCCTGGCCGCCTGCGAGCTGGCCTTCCACTGCCGGGAGCGGGCCCGCGCCGCCGACGCGGTGACCGCGCTGGGCCGTTCCGTACGGGGGGAGCTCGGCGCCCTCACCACCGTCGAGGAGGCCCTCGCAGCCGCCGCCGGCTCCGGCCGCCCCGACGACCCGACGGCGGCCTCCCTGCACCACGCGGCCCGGCTGCGCGCCGAGGCACTGGAGGCGGCCGCATGTCCCTGCTGAACACCCTCGCACGCCTGGAGGCCGTCCGGGCGGGCCGGGCCCGGCCGCTGGCGACCGTACGGCACCGGCATCTCAGCGGGCGCCCGCTGGTCCTCGTACCCCTGACGACGGCGGGCGAGGCGGGGGCCCCGCTCGGCGCGCTGGTCGGCACGGACCCCGAGGAGCCGCGGCTGCTCGTGGTGCCGCAGCCGCGCGACCGGGACCTGCGCTGGGCCTTCCTGGCGGACCTGGCCGACGTGGTCCTGCCGTACGTGGACGGGTACGCGGACGACGTCGAGTACGTGGAGCGGACCGAGACCGACCCGGACACGGGCGCGAAGAGCAAGGTCGCCGCCGAGCTCTGCCTGGACGCGCCGCAGCTGATCGTGCCGAGCCGGGCCGGTATCGAGTACGTACGGCTGCTGGGGCGGTCGATGCGGTTCCGGCGGACGGCCGAGGAGGACCCGGAGAACCCGTATCCGGCGCCCACCCGGGTGCCGCTGCTGGGCCGCTGGTTCACGCACCTCGGCGAGCGCTCCCGGGTCCCGGGGGCCTCGATGCTGCTGTCGGCGACGGAGCTGCTCGGGCGGCACTGGGCCACCGGCCAGAGCAATCTGGAGGACCAGCACCTGGGCGCCCTGCTGTCGTGGATAGCCCCGCCGGAGGGGGAATCGGGCGCCGAGGCCGCCCTGCGGGCCGAACTGGGCCGCGACCGGGACGGGCAGCTGCTGGTGCCGCCCGCCGGACCCGCCACCGACCCGGCCTTCGACAACAAGCTGCTGGCCCCGGCGATGGCCCGCTACGACACGGCGCGCGCCGGGGACGACCCGAAGGCGGTGGACCGGGCCGAGGCGGCCGTCCGGGAGCTCGTCGCGGAGCAGATGCGGCCCACCTGGCGGGCGGTGTGGCGGTCGCTGGAGCTGCTGCGCGCGCTGCCGGCCGGGGAGCGGGCCGAGGAGCGCTGGACCCGCGACCGCTGGTCGTACACCGGCCACCGGGACCGGATCCGGGCGGGCGAACCCCCGCAGCCGCGCCGCGACGACGCGGTGACGGCGGCGCAGAAGCTGGCGACGAGGGAGACCGAGCAGGTGCGGCTCGACGCCCAGGAGGCGCTGGACGATCCGCTGGTGATGGCGGGCCGGCGGCTGTCGGGCGAGGCCTTCGCGGGCGAGGTCACCGAGGTCGTGATGGAGTGGACGGAGTCGAAGCGGCCGAGTCCGCGCCCGCTGGTGACGATGGCCACGGAGGACCGTCCGCAGCTCGCGGAGGGCGGCGGCAAGGTGTTCCGCTCGCTGGAGGGCCGCCCGCAGGCGGCGCAGTTCGTCCGCTTCGAGGAGGACGGGCGGCTCGTGCTGCGGCTGCTGGACAAGATGGGCCGCGGCCGGGAGCCGGAGCCCGGCTCCGTGCCGGAGAAGGGCGACCGGGTCTGCTGGACGCTGTTCGAGCACGACGCGCGCGGCGGCCCGAAGCTGCCGGACCCGGAGCGGACCCCGTGGACCCACGGCGGCCCGCCGGGATCCGCGACCGCCGCTCCGCTGCCCGACGCCGTGACCGATGAGGACATCCTGTGAGCACCGCATCCAACCGGGGATTCGATCCGGGTACGGCCGCCGCCGAAGCGACCGCCGCCATCCTGCGCGACACCCTGCACGGGAGCGAGCGCGGCGTGGTCGTCGACTCCCCGCCCGGGGCCGGCAAGTCCACGCTGGTGGTGAGGGCCGCCCGGGAGCTGGCCGCGGCCGGGCGCCGGCTGATGGTGGTCGCGCAGACCAACGCGCAGGTCGACGACCTGGTGCTGCGGCTCGCCGACAAGGACCCGGAGCTGAAGGTCGGCCGGCTGCACAGCAGCGACGGCGACGCGTACGATCCGGCACTGCGCGAGCTCCCCTCGGTCACCCTCTCGGCGAAGCCGGGGGACCTGGCCGAGCTGCCGATCACCATCTCGACGGCCGCGAAGTGGGCGTACGTGAAGGACGCGGAGCCCTGGGAGCACGCCATCGTCGACGAGGCGTACCAGATGCGCTCGGACGCGCTGCTGGCCGTGGCCGGGCTGTTCGACCGGGCGCTGTTCGTGGGCGACCCGGGGCAGCTGGACCCGTTCAGCGTGGTCGGCGCCGAGCAGTGGGCCGGGCTGTCGTACGACCCTTCGGCGAGCGCCGTCAGCACCCTCCTCGCGCACAACCCGCACCTTCCGCAGCACCGGCTGCCGGTGTCCTGGCGGCTCCCGGCTTCGGCCGCGCCGCTGGTCTCGCGGGCGTTCTACCCGTACACGCAGTTCCGCAGCGGTACGGGCCCGGGCGAGCGGCGGCTGTCGTACGGGGTCCCGGGCGACGGCTCGGGCCCGGACCGGGTGCTGGACGAGGCGGCCGAGTCGGGCTGGGGCCTGCTGGAGCTGCCCGCGCGGCACACCCCGCGCACCGACCCGGAGGCCGTGCGGGCGGTGGCCCTGGTGGTCCGCCGGGCGCTGGACCGGGGGGCGGTGACGGCGGACGAGCAGTCCGAGGTCCCGGCCCCGCTGACCGCCGACCGGATCGCGGTCGGCACGGCGCACCGGGACCAGGCGGCGGCGGTCCGCGCCGCCCTCGCGGACCTGGGCGTCACCGGGGTCACGGTGGACACCGCGAACCGCCTCCAGGGGCGGGAGTACGACCTCACGGTGGTGCTGCACCCGCTGTCGGGCCGCCCGGACGCGACGGCGTTCCACCTGGAGACGGGCCGCCTGTGCGTGCTGGCCTCGCGGCACCGGCACGCCTGCGTGGTGGTGGCCCGGGCGGGGATAGCGGAACTGCTGGACGACCACCCCTCCACGGAGCCGGTCCAGTTGGGCGTGACGGTGAAGTTCCCGGACGGCTGGGAGGCCAACCACTCGGTGCTGGCCCACCTCGCGGAACACCGGGTCCCCTGGAAGCCCTGAGGCCGCCCGGCCGGCGGCGGCATGAC